>JBBQNW010000158.1:0-6122 GCA_038330335.1 Burkholderiales bacterium
GCAGGGATGTCTTTACGTGTTGGTCTGCAATGGGGCTCGCTTATGGTAGCAGCTTTGTTGTCCTGCTCGCCGGCGCTGGCAGCAAAAAGCAGCAAGAATTTCGTTACCGCCGATGACCAGTTTATGGCCTTGCGCGATGCCACCATGCATGATGATGCCGGGGCGGCTCAAGAACATGCCGCTGCGCTTAGCCAATATGAAATCCCTTCCTATGTAGATTATTACCTCCTCAGAACTAGGATCAAGTCAGCCTCAGCTACTGAGGTTAAAGCATTTTTAGCCAAATATGAAGGCAGCGCCATCGCCGACCGCTTGCGCAATGACTGGTTGCTAGTGCTTGGACGGCGCGGCGACTGGGATAATTTTGATGTGCAGTATCCACAATTTGTGGTGGCCGACGACACCCAGTTGAAGTGCTACGCACTGTTGTCAAAAGCGACTAAACTGCAAAAAGTCGCGGCCGAAGCGCGCGCTTTGCTGACCGCACCGCGCGATTACGCCGATGGTTGTAATGCGCTGGTCAGTTACCTGTTCGAGAATGGGCAGTTTAGCGAGAACGATATCTGGGTGCAGTTGCGGATGGCGGCAGAAAATTCGGCCATGCCTCTGGCCCAGCGGCTGGCAAAATTACTGAGCATCCCTGAAAAAAGTCTGATTCAAGCACTGGAGAAACCGGCGCCTCTGCTCAAGAAAGCACCGGAATCTGGCAAGCTGGCGCATGAGTTGTACCTGATCGCTTTAGGTCGTGTCGCCAAAGTTGATCCGGACGATGCTGCCGAAACTTTATCGCAATATAGCGCCAAGTTTTCGGAGGCAGAACGGGCTCAGGGCTGGGCCCAGATCGCCTTGCAAACCGCCCAAAAACTCAGGCCGGAAGCGCTCGGCTACTGGCATCGTGCCGAAGGCGCCAGCTTGTCGCAAGAAGGCTACCAATGGCGGGTTCGCACTGCCTTGCGTGAAGCCGATTGGAAACTGGTGAAAAGTGCCGTCTCGGACATGCCAGCGAGCTTGAAAAGCGAACCGGCCTGGGTGTATTGGTACGCCCGCGCTTTAAAGGATGAAGGTAGAACCGAAGAGGCACAAACTTTGTTTGCCAGTATTTCCGATCAGATGCATTTTTATGGCCAGCTGGCGCTGGAAGAGCGCGGTCAGAAAATTGGTGTTCCGCTGGCGGTGAAGCCGGTGACGGTGGAAGAATTGGCCGGCGTGGCGAAAAATAGCAATCTGCAAAGAGCGCTGAAATTTTATGCCATGAACCTGCGTTTTGAAGGCACCCGCGAATGGAACTGGGAGCTGCGCAAATTGAGCGAACGCCAGCATCTGGCCGCGGCCGAACTGGCGCGGCAAAACAATCTGCTTGACCGCATGGTCAGCACCTCAGACCGCACCAAGGGTGAGCTCGATTTTAATCAGCGCTTTCCGACTCCGTTTAATGACAGCATGTACAAAACCACGCAGGCGCTGGGGGTGGATATGGCCTGGGTGTATGGCTTGATACGGCAAGAGTCGCGCTTCATTATGAGCGCCAAATCGCATGTCGGTGCTTCTGGCCTGATGCAAATCATGCCAGCCACGGCGCGCTATGTGGCAAAAAAAATCGGCCTCGGTAATTTTGTCCCGGAGCAAGTCAACGATATCGACACCAATATCGCGCTCGGCACCAATTATCTCAATATGGTGCTGACCGACCTTGGCGGATCGCAAGCCCTGGCGTCCGCCGCTTATAACGCCGGCCCGGGGCGGCCACGCGCCTGGCGTGCCAGCTTGACGCGACCGGTAGAAGGGGCTATTTTTGCAGAAAGCATTCCGTTTTCGGAAACCCGTGGTTACGTCAAAAACGTCTTGTCGAATGCGACTTACTATGCCGCTATTTTTGAGAAAAAACCGCAATCGCTGAAGGCGCGCCTGGGGGTGGTGGTACCCAAAGGCATGTCGGCCAGCGACGCAGAATTACCTTAGGAAACATCATGCAAGATACTGAACTCGATACCACCCTGGAGACGCTGCTTTCCGCGGATAAAAAAACCAATATGAAGCTGATCATCGGGAATAAAAATTACTCATCCTGGTCGATGCGTCCCTGGGTCGTGATGAAGGCATTTACCATTCCGTTTGAAGAAATTACTATTCTGTTAGACCGCCCGACGACATCCGCGCAGATCGCCGAATATTCGCTGGCGGGACGGCTGCCTATTTTGCTGGCCGATGATATGGTGATCTGGGATTCGCTGGCAATTTGCGAATTTCTGGCAGAACAGTTTCCGCTGCAAAATCTGTGGCCGGAAGACCTCGCCGCACGCGCCATGGCACGCAGCATCTGTGCCGAAATGCATTCCGGTTTTAGCGGCTTACGCACCTCAATGTCGATGAATATCAAGGCAGATTTCTCCGGTAAAGGCCGTAATGCCGCTTCGCAAGCCGACATCGGCCGCATCAGCGAAATCTGGGAAGGCTGTTTGTCCCGTTATGGCGCGCATCAGTACCTGTTCGGTGATTTTTCGATTGCTGACGCCTATTTTGCGCCGGTGGTGATGCGTTTTAAAACCTATGGCGTATCGCTGGCGCCGGCGCTGCAAGCCTATGTCGACCGGGTGCAGGCGCACCCCGCGGTCATGGAATGGGTCAAAGGCGCGCTGGCTGAGACGGAAGAGCTGCCGAAATTTGATTTTCCTCCTGCTCAGTAACTGATACTCATGAAAACCTATGTTGTCGGTGGCGCCGTACGTGATCGTTTACTTGGGTTAGCGGTGCAAGACCGCGACCACGTGGTGATCGGCGCCACCCCGGAACAGATGCTGGCGCTGGGCTTCACGCCGGTGGGTAAAGACTTCCCGGTTTTTCTGCATCCGAAAACCCATGAAGAATATGCACTGGCCCGTACCGAGCGCAAAACTGCAGCCGGTTACAAGGGTTTTGTGTTTCATACCGATGCCAGTGTCACGCTGGAGCAAGATCTGATCCGGCGTGACCTGACCATTAATGCCATTGCCGAAGACGAGCAAGGTCAGCTGACTGACCCTTTTCATGGCCAGCAAGACCTGCAAAACAAAATTTTCCGGCATGTCTCTGAAGCGTTTGCCGAGGACCCGGTACGCATCTTGCGGCTGGCGCGTTTTGCCGCGCGATTTTCTGTGCCGCCGGTGGATTTTGTGGTGGCGCCCGAGACCATGACGCTGATGCGGCGGATGGTGGCGGCCGGCGAAGTCGATGCGCTGGTGCCCGAAAGGGTCTGGCAGGAACTGGCCCGTGGTTTGATGGAAGTGCGGCCGTCGCGCATGCTGGCCGTGCTGCGTGAATGCGGCGCCTTGCAACGCCTGTTGCCGGAACTTAATGTCTTGTGGGGGGTGCCGCAACCGGCCAGATACCATCCGGAAATTGATACCGGGCTGCATGTCATGCTGGCGGTCGATTATGCTGCAGCGCAAAATTACCCCTTGCCGGTACGTTTTGCCGCGCTGCTGCATGATCTCGGCAAAGGCACTACCTTGCCCGAACATTGGCCCAAACATCACGGCCATGAACAACGCGGCGTCGCCTTGGTGGACGCGGTTTGCCAGCGCTTGAAAGTGCCGGGCGAGTGCCGCGACTTGGCCATCATGACCGCGCGCGACCATGGGAATATCGGGCGGGCCATGGAAATGCGCCCGGCTACGCTGCTAGAATTATTCGAACGCAATGACGCTTTTCGTAAGCCGCAACGGTTTTTCGCCATGCTCAAGGCGGCCGAATCTGATTGCTTTGGCCGCTCAGGCTTGGGCGAGATCGATTTTCCGCAAGCGGCTTACCTGATCGGGGCGCTGGCGGCGGCGCAAGCCGTGAATGCGGGTGCGGTCGCTCAGGCGCACCTGGGGCAGCCACAAAAAATTGCCGTAGCCATCAAGCGGGCAAGGATCGCCGCCTTAGAAGATTTTGTACCGGATTTTGTCCGGGGTTTTGTCGGAAATCAACATTGATCAGGTAATTTCGGCAGCTTGTCGCGATATCGCCTACAATGCGTTGTGCAGTGCACAAATTTAGTTATTGTAGGAAGAAACTCATTATGAAAACCTCTGATATTTATCCGGACGGCAAGGTTCCTGACCAGAAGCCGCCCGGTTCCCAGCGCTCGGTGTTTGTTAAAGAATTATCTGAGCAGGACCGGCATCGCATTTTGCGCCATTTTCTGGCGCTCAAAGAGAGTGACCGGCTGCTGCGCTTTGGCACCTATCTGCCTGACGAGATGATCACCAAATACGTTGACGGCCTGGATTTTTCGCGCGATACCGTGTTTGGCGTGGTCAGCCGCAACTTCAGACTGGTCGGTGTCGGCCATCTGGCCTTTGCACCACGTAAGGCCGATGACGATATTACCGACAAAGACACGGTGGCCGAATTTGGCGTGTCGGTATCCGATTCTGCACGTGGTAAAGGGGTAGGCTCCAAGCTATTTGAGCGCGGCGCGATTCACTGCCGCAACGTCGATGTCGATACGCTGTACATGCATTGCCTGTCGAGCAATCAAACCATGATCCATATCGCCAAAAAAGCCGGTATGGAGATTTTGCGCGAATACGGCGAAGCCGATGCCTATCTTAAAATTCTGCCGGCTGACGTTGCCAGCGTATTAAAAGAAGCGGTACAAGAGCAGGTTGCCTCGATCGATTACAACATCAAAGCCAACGCTCGTGCTGCCGTAAAATGGCTGGGAAATTTGCCGGGCATGAAGCAAGATCATTCAGACAAGTAAGCATCTCTTGCCGTAATCCTTGTGCCCGGCATGAGGGACAGACAATTATCAGCCCTGCCCACTCAATACCGGCAGCGCCGTGGTGTCCTTAATCTGTTGCAAGGCAAAGCTGGATTTCACATCAAGTACTGCCGGGTGGCGTAGCAAGGTTTCCATCATGAAGCGTGAGAAGTGGTTCATGTCTTCTACGTGCACCCGCAGCAAATAATCCATTTCCCCGGTCATCGCATAACAGGCCACCACTTCCGGCCATTGCTCCACCGAGGCGGCGAAATCGCTGCGTGGCGAGCGCGATGTGCCTTTGCCCGGGGCGTCGTTGTGTTTTTCCAGGCGCACGTTGACGTAAGCCAGCAAACCCAGGCCTATCTTGGCCGGTTCCAGCAAGGCGACGTACTTGCGGATCACGCCTGACTCTTCTAAGCGTTTAATCCGGCGCAGGCAGGGCGAGGGCGACAGGTTGACCCGCTCGGCCACTTCCTGATTCGTCAGCCTGCCGTCGGCCTGCAAAATCGCGAGGATTTTGCGGTCAATTTTATCCAGTAGAATTTCGGTCATTATCTTCCAGTGATCAGTGTTTATGCGGCATATTATTGCGCAATATTGTCATTAACTGGAGTAATTTGCAATTTAATGGCGTGATGTGCGGACTATACTGAAAGCTTGATCCGGGTCAAAAAGTGGTGTTTTTTGATGCGGTGAAGCGCACCTATTGAAGCATATTAAAGATTGACGCAAGATTGTTCCGGCAAGGCATGACGACGAAGACCGTACGCAAGTACCATTCACCGTCACCATGCCAGCGGGCAGCTTCGTGTCAATCTACGACTAAGGAGACACGCATGGAATTGCAGACCTGGGACAACCCTATGGGCACCGATGGCTTTGAGTTTATCGAATATGCCGCACCGAACCCGAAAGAAGTGGGTGAGTTGTTTGTACGCATGGGGTTTGCCGCGATTGCCAGGCATCGCACTAAAGATGTCACTTTATATCGCCAGGGCGATGTGAACTTCATCATCAATGCCGAGCCGGATTCGTTTGCCCAGCGTTTTGCGCGCAAGCACGGCCCTTCGGTCTGCGCTTTTGCGCTGCGCGTGAAAGATGCTAACTTCGCTTACAGACGGGCGCTGGAACTGGGCGCCTGGGGCTTTGATAACAAGGCCGGTCCGTTGGAATTGAATATTCATGCGATTAAAGGGATAGGCGAATACCTGATTTATTTCGACGATCGCTGGCACGGTAAAGACGGCATGGAAGCCGGCGCGATCGGCAATATCAGTATCTACGATGCCGATTTCGTGGCACTGCCTGGCGTCAGCGCCAAGCATAAGGGCAATGGTCTCACTTACATCGATCACCTGACACATAATGTCCACCGCGGGCGCATGGCGGAATG
>JBBQNW010000159.1:0-6116 GCA_038330335.1 Burkholderiales bacterium
AAGCAATTCGGCCCGGCTGGTATTGACAAACAAGGCATCAGCTTTCATCAAGCCCAGATGTGTTGCGCTGATAATGCCGGTTGTCGCCTCATGTAGACGAAGATGCACTGAAATGACGTCATTTGACGAAAAAAAATCTTCTACCGACGACGCAAACTGATAGCCGTCTTGTACCGCTTTTTTACGGCTTTCTGCACTTCCCCAGATGACCACTTGCATACCGAATGCCCTGGCGTAGCCGGCGACTAGCCGGCCTATTCTGCCGTAGCCCCAGATTCCCAGGCGGCGTCCTTTTAATACTCGCCCCAGAGTATTTTTCTGTGCATGAACAGACACCGTTTGCCATACACCATCTTTCAGATTAGCAGCGTATTGCGGTATTTTGCGGGAAGATGCCATGATTAGTGCCCAGGTTAGTTCTGCCGGTGCGGTCGCATCGCCAACGCCTTCGGCAATTACAATGCCACGTTCAGCCGCGGCAGCAAGGTCGATATGCCCAGCTACTTTGCCGGTTTGCGAAATGAGAGCCAAGCGAGGTAATTTTTGCAGTAAGGCTCTGGAAATAACCGTACGCTCGCGTATCAGCACCAGGGCCTCAAATGAGGCCAGGCGAATTGCCAGTTGCCCGACCCCGACCGCACGGTTATTAAAGATTTTGACCTCATGCTCGCGCAACAGATCAAAGCAGCGCAAATGGCGTACCACATCTTGATAGTCATCAAGGATTGCTATCTTCATAAAATTTTTTCCTTCCGGGTGTCAGTCATGTCGCCTAATTTTCACTTACATAAAGCGTTCTATTATGCTAATGCTTTTGATGCAAAATTAGCCGGATTGGATTTGCAGGTGTAGAATATCCGGTTACGTAGCTTTTTGATTCTTGTGGCTCGCTTCATCATGCTGAGCACAAGCCAGAAAACAAGCCCACAGGCTTGTCTTTCTATTATCCGACAGAACCGCCGCCATTGTGCTTACCGAAGTGCTTACTCAAGTCTGATTTATTCAAGACGACGGAGTATGCACCGCTTGTTTGAGTCTTATTCACTCGCAAGCCTTGTCAAGCCTGACGCCGATTCTGCCGTGCCGCTACACCGTATTTTTTATTGAAATGGCATTGGAGAAAGTATCGTGAATCAACCTATCATGAAGGGCGTAGCGGCAGTTAACCCGCCAGCTTACGTTAAGCAACTAAAATTGATCAACTGGGTTGCTGATATGGCGGCGTTGACCAAGCCAGACAGCATTTACTGGTGTGATGGCACGGTCGAAGAATATGACCGTTTGTGTGCGCAGATGGTCGCCTCGGGCACCATGAAAAAGCTCAATGAAGCCAAGCGCCCGAATAGTTATCTGGCTTGTTCCGATCCGTCGGACGTGGCAAGGGTGGAAGACCGTACGTATATCTGCTCGGCAAAAAAAGAAGATGCAGGCCCGACCAATAACTGGATGGCACCGGCAGAAATGCGCGCCACCATGAATCCTTTATTCGATGGCTGTATGCAAGGCCGCACCATGTATGTGGTGCCGTTCTCGATGGGCCCGCTGGGCTCACCGATCGCGCATATCGGCGTGGAACTCTCCGATTCTCCTTATGTTGCCGTGAACATGCGCGTCATGACCCGTATGGGTAAGGCTGTGTACGATGTCCTCGGTACCGATGGTGATTTCGTCCCTTGTATGCATACGGTCGGCGCACCGCTGGCGGCCGGCCAGCAAGACGTGGCATGGCCATGTAATGCCACCAAATATATTGTGCACTACCCGGAAACCCGTGAAATCTGGTCGTATGGTTCCGGTTACGGCGGGAATGCATTGCTGGGCAAAAAATGTTTTGCACTGCGTATTGCTTCCACAATGGGCCGCGATCAGGGCTGGCTGGCTGAACACATGCTGATTTTGGGTGTGGAATCGCCAGAAGGTAAAAAACATTACATCGCTGCTGCTTTCCCTTCCGCTTGCGGAAAAACTAATTTTTCTATGTTGATTCCGCCAGCCACGTTTGGCGGCTGGAAAGTCACGACGATCGGCGACGATATTGCCTGGATCAAACCGGGTGCCGATGGCCGTTTATATGCCATCAATCCTGAAGCCGGTTATTTTGGCGTAGCGCCTGGCACCAACAAAAATACCAACTTCAATTGCATGGCATCCGTGCGTAGCGATACCATTTTCACTAACGTCGCGCTGACCGATGATGGTGATGTCTGGTGGGAAGGTATGAGCAAAGAAGCACCGGCACATCTGATCGACTGGCAAGGTCAGGACTGGACTGCTGAGATCGCTAAAGAAACAGGTCGTAAAGCAGCCCATCCAAATTCACGCTTCACTGTTGCCGCAACGCAAAATCCGGTACTCGATCCTGCCTGGGATGATCCAGCCGGTGTCCCGATTTCTGCTTTCATCTTTGGTGGCCGCCGCTCGACGACCGTGCCACTGGTGACAGAAGCGCGTAACTGGGTCGAAGGTGTGTATATGGCCGCCACTATGGGTTCAGAAACTACGGCTGCTGCGGTTGGTCAGCAAGGTATTGTCAGACGTGATCCTTTCGCTATGCTGCCTTTCACCGGGTATAACGTCAGTGACTATTTCCAGCATTGGCTGGACATGGGCAAAAAAATAGCCGCTTCCGGTGCTAAACAACCAAGCATTTATTGTGTCAACTGGTTCCGCACCGATAGCAACGGTAAATTTGTCTGGCCAGGTTTTGGCGACAATATGCGCGTACTGAAATGGATGTTAGAGCGTATTGAAGGCAAAGGTCATGGCGTTGAAAATATCTTCGGTGTCACTCCGGAATTCAAGGATCTGACTTGGGATGGTCTGGAATTTAGTCAGGAGCAGTTCGACACCATTACCTCGATCGACAAGACCGCATGGGAAGCCGAGTTGAAATTGCATGCCGAGTTATTTGAAAAGCTGGAATATCATTTGCCGGCAGAACTGGAAGCAACCCGCGTCGCATTAGAAAAGCGTCTGGCGTCATAATGAATATCAGCATGGCGTAATGGTCATTATGGTCATTATGGTTGGCAAAAAAGCGTGAGCAACATCACGCTTTTTTGCTATTTGAGGATGAGTTGATGGTTTGACTCTTTGTTTGGTGTTCTCATCATTCATAGCTTTTGGGAAATAAACAAAATTAGCAAAGATAGTTCAACAGAGAACACCGGCTAAGCTTCATTGGCATTAGAAAAATATAAACAAAAAAAATCGCAGAAGCTAAGCTCTGCGATTTTTTTATTAGTGCTACCGAAACATCTCAGTAGTAGCGATGACTAGATAGCTTACGGTTGACTGCCAGATGATTTTTTTCCGTTGCCCGTTGTGCGGCAGATCTGACATCCGCCAGCTGCAAACCCGGGGTCGCGATCAGTGATTCACTGGCAACCGGCTTGGCGATACTGCTGGTCAGACGATTCACCAGAGGCTTACTCAGATACGCCAGAGGAAACGCGATTGGCCAGGTGGTGAGCCATGCTTCCATCCATGCCGCAAAAAAATCATTGCTAAAACCTACCCACACCAAACGCATCACGGCGGTAATCACCAGAGTGACCATGCCGGTAGTTAAAATAGTCGGCAACATCGATGCCAGACTCTTGGAGCCGGCAACTTCACGCTGGGCACGACCGGCACTTTGCGGCATCGTATGAGCGTGACTAAGAGTGGATGAATGTTGCATAATTAACCTGTCAGGTAGCGGTACTAAACAATAAAAACGATAGAAACAATTTTTTGCGGGCAATAATTACTATATTAATATCAACACCTTAGTATCAACACCTTACTATCCGCGCACAATTATCCGCGGGCAGCCATTGCGCGTAATTCTGCGGCCATACTAGGCGAAGTGTTGTCAAAATCTCTGGCGACACGATGAATTTCCAAGACGCTGCGCAAGTTGCGTTTTGCAGTTTTTTGCTGACGATTCTGTCTTGGCTGAATGACTAACAAAGCGGCGCGTAACATGCCGGTCAGCATAGGCTTAAATACGATCAGCATGGCGGCGATGATGCCTAAACCAAGCAATGGACGCGCTGCAGCAATAATAGTACTGATGGCAACTTGGGCTACTGGCAATGCACTGGTAGCTGGGAAGGCGATGTTGAGAAAGCTCATGATTTCCTCTATCTTTCTTTAATTTAAATTTTGTGTGACTGAACTATAGTGCAGTGCAATATATAAATCTAATTTTGATTTATCATATCTACTATATTATTTGTGAATATCTCAGAGTGGCTGCAAACGCCACCAAATTCCACCGGAGCACCTTGTCATGAACTTTCTTACCCTCGATCTGAACCTGCTCAGAGTGTTTGACGCCGTGATGGTTGAGCAAAACCTGACGCGCGCCGCCGACAAGCTGGCAATGACCCAACCGGCGGTATCGAATGCACTGAAACGCTTACGCTTTTCTTTGGCAGATGAGTTATTAATCCGTACCGCGCACGGCGTTAAACCGACACCGCGGGCAGAAACTTTATGGCCGGCAATTCGCGAAGCGCTCTCGAATCTGGAAGCGGCGATCGCCCCCACCAGTTTTGACGCGGCAAAAGTGCAGGCGACGTTTCGTATGGCGATGGCCGATGCGACTGCAGCCTTGTGGATGCCGTCACTGGTGCGCGCGATCGAGCGTGATGCGCCCGGCATGAAAGCACGGATGGTGCCGTTGACGACGCGTGAACCGCGTCCTATGTTAATCCGCGGCGATATTGATATTGCCGTCGGGTTTTTCCCGGGCGTGGTGGCACAAATGATCGGTGGCCAAGGCGCCGCGCGTAGCCCGATCCGGCACGAACGTTTGTATTCCGGCCATTATGTTTGTGTCATGAGTAAAGACCACCCGCTGGCAACTAAGGAGCTGACGCTGGATGATTATTGCAACGCCAACCATTTATTGGTCAGTTTTTCCGGGCGGGCGCACGGTCTGGTGGATGAAGCCTTATTACAAATCGGCCGCGAGCGGCGCATCTTGCTGACGGTAAATCAGTTTTTTACCGGCGGTAAAGTCGTGGCTAATTCCGATTTACTGACAGTATTGCCCCATCACTTAATTGCATCAACTGGCATTACCGATGCTTTGATCTGGAAAAAACTGCCGTTCGAGATGCCGGAAGTGCATATTGATATGCTCTGGCATGAACGTGATGCGCGCAATCTGGCACATCAATGGCTAAGAGACAATCTGATCAACATGACCAAGCAAACCTTGCTTGATCAGCGTCAGCACGACAAACTGCTCGATACCTGAGTCGCTTATACCAAAGCTTTCAGCGAACAGTCGAATCAGGCCCCGGCGCTGCTGGCAAAATAAATCCGCTGACGATCGCTTACAATCGGGCCACGCCAGGATATTTTTTCACTCTTTCTATTTTATTTGCACACCCATTATGTTTACAGGCATCGTCCAGGGCATTGCCCGCATTGCGTCTATCACCGACAAACCCGGTTTGCGCACCTTTACCCTTGAATTTCCGGCCGGGTTTTGTCAAAACCTGGAAATCGGTGCCAGCGTGGCAGTTGACGGGGTCTGCCTTACCGTTACCGGCTTGCACGGAGAAAACGCCGCCGCGTTTGACGTCATGCAGCAAAGTCTTGCCATTACCACCTTGGGTAAGTATCTGCCGGACGGCCATATCAATGTAGAACGTGCCGCGCGTGATGGCGCCGAAATCGGCGGGCATCCACTGTCCGGGCATGTCGATTTCACCGCTCAGATTGCACAGATTCGCCGGCTGGAAAATAACTACGTGATCCGTTTTGCGGTGCCTGCCGAATGGTTGCGCTATATTTTTGCCAAAGGCTATATTGCCATTAACGGTGCCAGCTTAACGGTGGCAGAGGTTAACCGGCAAGAGGGCTGGTTTGAAGTCTGGCTGATTCCCGAGACGCTGCGGATGACGGTGTTTGCCGAAAAACAAACTGGTGACAGCCTGAATATAGAAATTGAACGCAGCACCCAGGTGGTGGTCGATACCGTCAGGAGCATGCTGCAAGAAACCCTGGGGCCGCTGTTGCCGGCACTGGAAGAATTATTGAAGCAGCAGGGAAAAACCGTTGATGATCTGGTGCAACCTGCCCCGCCGAAATAAAGTGACGCCTCTTTCCAAGTGATG
>JBBQNW010000160.1:0-6012 GCA_038330335.1 Burkholderiales bacterium
GGAGCTGGCTTTGTTGCTGAAAGAGTCAGGCTTGCTGCATCCGGCCGAGGGCCGTCTGGATGTGAATATCATTCCGCTGTTTGAAACCATAGGCGATTTGCAAAACAGCGCAGCGGCCATGGACCGCTTGTTCGGTATCCCTGCGTATGCCCGCTTGCTGGCCAGTCGCGGCAATGCGCAGGAAGTCATGCTGGGTTATTCCGACAGCAATAAAGATGGCGGCTTTCTGACGTCTGGCTGGGAGTTGTTTAAAGCAGAGATCGATCTGGTCAAAGTGTTTGCCCGCCATCAGGTGCGTCTGCGCTTGTTTCATGGCCGTGGTGGCTCAGTCGGTCGCGGCGGCGGCCCTAGTTTTCAGGCGATTCTGGCGCAACCGGCCGGTGCTGTTCAAGGGCAAATTCGTTTGACGGAACAGGGCGAAGTGATTACGGCTAAATATGGTAACCCGGAAGTGGGCCGGCGCAATCTGGAAGTGCTGGCCGCCGCCACCATGGAAGCGAGCTTGTTGTCGCACACCGAGGCTGCACCGCGGGCGGAATTTTTATCGGCCATGGAAGAATTATCTGAGCATGCTTTCCGCGCCTACCGTCATCTGGTCTATGAAACCGAAGGTTTTGAGCAGTATTTCTGGGAATCAACAGTGATTTCTGAAATTGCTGGCCTTAATATCGGCAGCCGCCCGGCGTCACGCAAAAAATCAACAGCGATCGAAGATTTGCGCGCGATTCCCTGGGTCTTTAGCTGGTCGCAGTGCCGTCTGATGTTGCCGGGCTGGTTTGGCTTTGGCAGCGCCGTGCAAAGCTATTTGAAGGCGCACCCCGACAACGGTCTGCAAATCTTGCAGGCCATGTTTAAAGAATGGTCGTTTTTTTCGACGGTGTTGTCGAATATGGAAATGGTGCTGGCCAAAAGCGATATCGGCATTGCCAGCCGGTATGCGCAACTGGTCAAGGATGAGGCCTTGCGCGACGGTATTTTCCCACGATTACAAGCCGAACACGCCGCCACGATCGAGGTCTTAAAGACTATTTCAGGGCAAGATGAATTGCTGGCGGCCAATCCTTTGCTGAAGCGCTCGATCAGCAATCGTTTCCCTTATTTGTCGCCGCTAAATCATGTCCAGGTCGAGTTGCTGAAACGCTATCGTCAGGGTGACCCGGACGAGCGCGTCCGGCGCGGTATTCATTTGTCGATCAATGGTATCGCTGCCGGTCTGCGCAATAGTGGCTAAAAAATACTAACTTTTCTATCCGGGGGAACTCTTGGGCGCATGACTTCAGAGTGCAAGCAGAATATGCGCAATCAGGGGATTGTTGGGTATACTCCCCTGATTCTTCGTTCCCTGATAGAAATTAATACAAACTGATGGCAACTCAATTATTAGGTGTGGTGGGCTGGTCCGGCAGCGGCAAAACCACGCTGCTGGAATATTTGGTCTCCCAACTGGCGTTGCAGGGAAAAACCGTGAATGTGCTCAAACACAGCCATCACGACATTATTCTCGAACCGGCCCATAAAGATAGTGCACGTCTGCGCAATGCCGGTGCCGCAGAAGTCATGCTGGCCTCACCGCATCGCTTCGCCCTGGTGCGCGAATTGCGCGACGTGCCAGAACCATCGTTAAGTGAGTTGCTGGCACGGATGGCGCCGGCCGATTTGATTCTGGTCGAAGGCTATAAATGGGCGTCTATTGCCAAACTGGAAATTCATCGCCCGTCCCTTGGTAAGCCGGCGATTTTTCTCGAGGACATACATATTGTCGCGGTAGCGTCGGATGCACCCGCTCCGGCAGATTTGCGTTCTGGCATAGTCTGGCTGGATCTGAATCAACCGGCATCCGTGTTGGGGTGGTTGACTGCCGCAATGCAGCAGAATTTATTTTCTGCTGACGATAAAATATCCTGAGGTATCCCTAAAGTATCCGGCTTTCTATGCCGTTACCAAACATGTAGAAGATAAAGGGAATTGTCATGGACGTCACCGGTATAGCAAACGTAGCAACAACATTGGCTGATGTTGGCACCAGCCAGGCAGTGAGCATTGCGGTTCTTAAAAAAGCCCTGGATATCAGCGCGGAAAGCGCTACGGCCTTGATTGAAGCGATTCCTGACATGAAGTCAGTGCCGAATTTACCTTCCAATCTGGGTCGACATATCAATACGACCGCGTAAGCGCTAATTTTTCAGTTCATTTTTCGCTCTTTGTTTGATACAGCGCTACTTGCTTAGCGCTGTTTTCTTTTGGGCGTCAGGATTTTTTAGTATACTTTGCCTGAATCCAACATTTAGCGGTAGTCGTGGTGTGAGCGTAATTTTTTTTACCAAAAATACTAAGCTAAGTTCCAATCACTGCATCAACATTCGCATCAACATCATTACCAACATGGGCAAGAGCATGAGCAGCAACGCAAACAATCAAGAGCAAGAGAACAGCATGACAGCAAGCGTGTGGGGATGGTCCGATAAATTGAGCACGCGTTACGAGCCTATGGATGAAACGCATCAGGAGTTTGTCAGTCTGTGTGCGGCCTTATCGGAACATAATCCGGCCAGTTTTCTAACGCGGTTAGATGCGCTGATCAGCCATTCGGTCGCGCATTTTGAACAAGAAAATCAGTGGATGCGCGCAACGGCATTTCCGCCCGCCGGCTGCCACGAAAGAGAACATGATGCTGTGTTGCAGCTCTTGCGTGAGGTGCGCCGCAGCGTTGAGGCGGGCGACATTGATCTCGGGCCGAGGCTGGCGGAAGAGCTGCCGCACTGGTTTGAACATCATGTCGACACCATGGATAATATGCTGGCGCGCTTTATGCGCGACCTCAATTCGGCAGAAACTCAGGCTTGCTTGACCTGAACCGAGACATCCCCTAAGCTTACCACCTGACCTGCGCGAATCTTGGCGGTTTTGCGCAGTTCTTGTTTGCCATCGACCTTGACGCCACCTTTGGCAACCATCACCTTGCCTGCGCCGCCACTGTCGCACAGCCCGACCAGTTTCAACAACTGGTTCAGTTCAACATAGTCGCCATCGACTGTAAAAGATAATTTTTGCATAAAATTCCGATCAGGATTGTAAAGTTCTCGCGGCACGCAGCATACACTATTCATTTCAACTAATCACATGCTGTCCTGACGCAGAATCGATATTTCGATGTGGTCCGCTTAGCCGGAGTTGCGATATTCATTTTCAGGTGTGGATGTAATTTGTTTATGATAAAAAAGAAAAAAGATTAAAAACAAGTGTAAGGTATTTTTCTCAGTCTCGACTACTCACTGTAGTAAAAATGATTTTCCCGGATGAATCACAGTAGGTTTTCATTTTGGCGGTATTATTGCCTATTGTCGGTAATTGTTGGTTATTTTTTAATTTTTCAAGGAGATAAACATGAGTAATAAAACATTGGTTGCAGCAGCATTGGCTGGTTTGTTGGGTTCTGGATTGGCCATGGCGGCAGAGCCTGCAAAGACCGAGAAGTGCTTTGGCGTTGCCAAAGCAGGGCAAAATGATTGCGCGACGAAAAATGGTACGCATTCCTGTGCTGGTCAGGCTAAAAAAGACATGGATCTCAATGAGTGGAAAAAAGTGCCGGCCGGCACCTGCGAAAAAATGGGCGGCAAGATGGATGCGCCTAAGGCATCCTGATTATTTGTAGCTGATTATTTGTCGTGGACTGCATGTGTTATTGATCCCGCTGCAAATTTTTGCTAAATAATTATCGACTTGGTATGAATACAGATTTTTCTGCAGGCTCTCTGCGCCGGTCGGCCTTACCCCTGTCGGGTGTGGGCTTGCGCAGTCAGCATTATCAAGATTTTCTGAATGCACCGGTTGATATCGACTGGCTGGAGGTGCATTCGGAAAATTATTTCGGCGACGGTGGCTATGATCTGCATGTGTTGCAACAACTGCGGCGCGATTACCCATTGAGCTTGCATGGCGTCGGTCTTGGTCTTGGTTCCGCCGGGGCTTATGACAGCAGTTTCGCCAACAGCCACATCACTAAGCTACAACGCCTGATAGAACGGGTAGAGCCGGCACTGGTGTCAGAACATTTGTGCTGGGGTAGCATTACCGGGCGACAAATGAATGATTTGTTGCCCCTGCCTTTGAGTCGGGAGGCGCTTGATCTGCTGTGTGAACGGGTCGACCGCTTGCAGCAAGCATTGAAACGCCGCATCCTGATTGAGAACGTGTCGACCTATCTGCGTTTTGCAGACGATGTCATGTCTGAGGCACAATTTTTAGCCGCGCTGGCAAAGCGTAGCGGCTGCGGTATTTTATTAGATGTGAATAATTTTTATGTGAATCAATGCAATCACGGCGAAGACGCCAGAAGCGCATTGTTGTGCTTGTCTGAGCTTCCCGCTGGCACGGTCGGCGAAATCCATCTAGCGGGACATCTGGTGACCGAGGATTGTGTCATCGATGATCATGGCAGCAAAATCACTGCGCAAGTGTGGCAGTTATATGAAGATACTTGCCGTTTATTCGGGGCTGATATTCCTACCCTGATCGAATGGGACACCGATATTCCTGCGCTGCCGATATTACTTGAGGAAGCCGCGAAAGCAGCATCAGTTCGCCATGCGCAGAGGAATGCTCATGAATGAAAAGCGCCTGGCGCTGGCAGATCAACAAAGCTTATTTGCCGATGCCCTGTTGGATCTTGATCGCGTTGCCCAAGTGTTGCCCTTGTTTAAAGAACAAATTGGTGAGCAACTTAGTGGACAACTAAAGCAAGCGCAAAAAAATGCGAATCGCTTTGCTTTCTATCGTGGAAATCTGAGTGCCATCTGGGTGCAAGCCTTAAGCGGTGCTTATCCGGTTCTTCTGCAGTTAGTCGGAGCGGAATTTTTTGCACAAATGGCGCGCGCCTATGGACAGCTCTGTCCATCGCAGTCGGGCGATCTGCATCATTTTGGCGCCGGATTGGCCGCTTTTTTGGCACAGGCGCCGATGGTTGCAGATTACCCCTATTTTCCCGATGTCGCCACGCTAGAATGGCAAGTACATACTGCCTATTATGCGGCAAATGCCGGGGTACTGACTCTGCCGGGTTTACTGGCGCAAGTTGCAGAAAGCGCCATCGACTTGCAGCAAGTGCGTCTGCAAGTACATCCGGCGGCCCGGCTTCACTCATCTGCCAGCGCCAGTGTGGCGGTGTGGCAGTCGCATCAAGATGCTGGTGCCGGACAATATCCGGCGCATCTGGCTAAGCCTAGCTATGCCCTGATTACCCGCAAGGACTGGCAGGTGTCGGTGCTGCCTGTAGAGCCGGCGGCTTAT
Source organism: Burkholderiales bacterium (assembly GCA_038330335.1). Taxonomy (GTDB): domain Bacteria; phylum Pseudomonadota; class Gammaproteobacteria; order Burkholderiales; family Burkholderiaceae_D; genus Undibacterium. The sequence goes on from JBBQNW010000160.1 coordinate 5,287, forward strand.
CTTGGCTTGCAGCGCTTATTTCAAGGGCAAAGCTTGGCCAATGCACTTGAAGCCGCAGTGGCGTATGTTGTCGATGCCAACGTGGACACAAAAGCGGATGCCAAAGCAGACACAAATCCTCAGTTTGATATCACCGCACAATTACAGCGCTGGTTTTCTGCCGGCGCGTTTTCTGGCTATACGCATGAACATGAACATGCGCATCGCGAAGACAATCCGCTGTAAGGATATGGCATCTATCTGCGACAGACTTCTGGTCAACATTCACTTTGGATTCGTCATGAATATTTTTTTAAAACTACATACATGTACGACCCGCTTTGATCACCTTTTGGAACAATGGGGCGGTGCGCTGCTGGGTCTGACTCTGCGGTTTTTTGTCGCCTGGCAATTTCTTAAGGCCGGTCTGATCAAAGTCGGCGACTGGGATGGTACGCTGTCTTTGTTTCGCGAGGAATATACGGTGCCACTGCTGCCACCGGAGATTGCCGCCGTCATGGGCGCCGGCGGCGAATTGGTGTTTCCGGTATTGCTGATGCTGGGATTATTCTCCCGGCCGGCCGCATTGGGCTTGTTTGCCGTCAACGCCATGGCGGTCATCTCTTATCCCCAATTGCGAAGTTTTGAGTGTCCGGCGGCGATCAATGATCATTTTTACTGGGGTCTGCTGTTACTCGTGCTGATTGTCTTTGGCCCAGGGAAAATGGCATTGGATCAATGGATAAA
>JBBQNW010000161.1:0-5973 GCA_038330335.1 Burkholderiales bacterium
TGATGCTGGAGCAGGCATTGAAAGCGGACGCGACACATGGCGCGTCACGCCAGTCCCTGATCGCCGTATTGCTGGAAAGTAAGCGCCATGACGAGGCGGCACGTGTTGCGCAGCAAGGTCTGGCGCTGGATCAGAATCAAACCGGTCTGGCCATGATCCTAGCGCGCTTGCAGGTCGAAAAAGGGAACACCCCGCTTGCCATCGAGACCTTGCAAAGAAGCTTGCCGGCGGCAACCGAGCGTGCTGATTACCTGGCATTTTTGGCCGCCTTGCAGCAGCGCCAGGGCTTACACAAAGAGGCCGCTGATTTGTATCAGCGCGCGCTGAGAAAAAATCCGCAAAACGGGCTGTGGTGGATGGGTTTAGGGATCTCACTGCAGTCAGATGGCCGCTCACTAGACGCGCTTGAGGCTTTTCATAAAGCCAAGTCAGCGACTGGTTTGAGCCCTGAGTTATTGGCATTTGTCGAGCAAAAAATCAGCTTGTTGCAACGCTAATTTTTGCAAGATACCGGGTAGGGGTATTTAATTTTACTCTGGTATTTAATCATGAATAAGGCATATATTTGCCTATACCCCCATTAATTCGTCATTTTCAGGCAGTAATTAAGCAGTCCCATGCCGACGGCGGTCAAAACAAATCCGGAATAGTTCCGCGCAAGTCCGTAAAATAGCGGTTTGAATTTAGCAAAAAGAAGAATAAGCATGTCAATACAATGGTTCCCCGGTCACATGAATGCCGCCCGCAAAAAAGCGGCGGAAACCATGGAAAACACCGATCTGGTGATAGAAGTGCTCGATGCCCGCATCCCGCAAGCGAGCTGCAACCCGATGGTGGAACAACTCCGTATTTTCCGGCAACGTCCTTGCCTGAAGATTCTCAATAAAAGCGATCTGGCTGATCCGCACGCGACTAAAGCCTGGCTGGATTTTTATAATAGCCAAAAAGGCGTACGTGCCGTTGCGCTCAGTTGCAAGAAACCCTCGGATGTCGCCAAGATTCCGGGTTTTGCGCTGGAACAGGCGCCGCACCGTGGTGTGCCGACCAAGCCTTTGCGCATGATGATCATGGGGATTCCCAACGTCGGTAAATCGACCTTGATGAATGCCTTGCTGAAAAAACGCGTCGCCAACGTCGGTGATGAACCTGCCGTGACCAAGGTGCAGCAGCGCCTGTATCTCGGTAAAAACATGATTTTGACCGACACGCCGGGGATGCTGTGGCCAAAAATCCAGCATCCTACCGATGGCTTGATGCTGGCCGCCAGCCATGCCGTCGGGGTGAATGCCCTGATCGAAGAAGAAGTGGCGACCTTTCTGGCAGAAATCATTTTGCTGCGCTATCCCCAGTATCTGACGACCCGCTACAGCATCGATACCACAGGGATTGATGCCGTCAGCGTGATTGAAGGCGTGGCCAAAAAACGTGGCTATCGTCTGAAAGGGGGCGACTGGGATTACGAGAAAGCCGCCCATACTTTGCTGCTCGATTACCGCAGCGGCGCGCTCGGCCGTGTCAGTCTGGAAACCCCGCAAAGCCGCGAATTGCTACTGGCCTCGTATGTGCCGCCAGTCTTGCTCGGCCTCGGTAAGAGTGTCGATACCGGCATTGTTGCCGAAGAAGAGAGCGAAGAAGACGAGGAGTGAGCGCCTGCTCACTTTTTTGCTTGAAAATGCTTGTTAGCAGTTAATATTAGTTAATTATGGTAAATAGCCGTTGTTAAAATAAGCAATTGCTGCTGGCACTGAAGGCTTATTCCAGCAGTTTTTTAAGCCAGTCGGCAAAAATTTCATCTTCAAACTGGTAGGTCGCGCGGTCGATTTTAGTGAGTATGGTTTGCTCACTAAGCCGGCGCAGGGCATTTTGTACGGTGTTGTTGGCGACCGCTTTGCCGGCAGCCAAGCCTAGTGTCAGCGCGATTTTTTCTTTTGCGTCTTTGCTATAGGGGTCGGTTTGTCCGGCGGCGATCAGGCTTAGCACGGCCCTGTCGGCGGGCAACATGGCTCGCCACTGTTGTTGAAAGCTGGCATCGTTGAAGACGTGGCTTTTGGTGTATTCCAGTGCCCCTGCCGCACCGTCAAAAGGTGTCGTCAGGTAGCGGTCCAGATAACGGCGAAAAAATTCCGGCGTGCGTTTCAGCTCATCAAAGGCGTATAGCGCGTCGCTTAGGGCCAGCGGGAACTTGCTGACGCTGGCGACTTTCTCTACCATGGCCTCGACAAACTCTTGCCCCAGCAAATCAAACGGTTCCAGCGCCGCCCAATTATAAAAAGGCTCTGATGGCTTGCCGAACATTTTGCGTAGCGTGGCTTCCGAGCTGCCAGCAAACAATACCTTGATACGGTCTTTCCGAATATCTAGTGCCGCGCGCAGGGCATGAGAAAAATCGGCGTTTGATGCATGCGCCAGCACTTGCGCCTCGTCGATAATCATCACCACCTTGCCGCCAGTCTGGTCAAAGGCGCGCATGGCGTCCATCAGTAGCGAACCGGCGACGGTTTTGCTTTCGCCTTGCAGTTCGGTTTCTAAGGCGGCTTCGAGCACGCCCGAAATTTTCCCGGAAGCTTTGATTTTTTTGACTGCAGGTTTAAGCTTTTGCAGCAGCTTGTGAAACCCCTTTGGTTCTATCGCCTGAAAAAATGCAGACACCAGCGCAATGGCCGGATCAGAGCGCATCTCCCATAAATTGGCGTAGACCGTCATGTAACCGTCGGCCTGCGCTGCCGGGATAAAATCCTGTTTAAGAAATTCGGTTTTACCCATGCGACGGCGGGCAAACAAGCCACGTGCTGACGACAGGCCAAGATGAAACGATGCCAGATACGCCTGTGCTAATCTGGGGCGGGCAAAGTGCCAGTGATTACTTGTCATAGGTGGCCATCATCAAGATTTATTTAAAATTACTACCGAATTTAATAATTATTTATTTTATCTATAAAGTAGAATAAAACAAAGCAAATTTCTTAATCGAACTAGCAACTTATACCGCCTATGGAGACGCCATGATGCACGCCGAAGTCCCGTCCAGAGTGTTACGCAACGATGTTAACGGTGTCAGCACCGTGACGCTGAATCAAGGGGAACGTTTTAATCCCTTGTCTGAAGAAATGCTCGACGGCTTAATCCAGACCCTGACAGCCATTGCGCTTGACACTAGCGTGCGTGTGGTGGTGCTGGCGGGCGCTGGGAAAGCATTTTGCGCCGGGCACGACCTGAAACAAATGCAGCGGCAGGGCGCGCAACTCAGTGGCAAATCCACAGGTGCGCCCCGGACTGAAACTGAAGCTGAAGCTGAAACTGAAACTGAAACCGGCAAAGCCCAAGCACAACAGGCTTATTACCAAAAATTGTTTCAGCATTGCAGCAAGCTAATGATGATCGTACAGCAACTGCCGCAGCCGGTGATTGCCAGAGTGCATGGGCTGGCTACCGCTGCCGGTTGTCAGTTGGTTGCCATGTGTGATCTGGCGGTGGCCGCAGATAGCGCAAGCTTTGCCGTATCGGGTATTAACGTGGGCTTGTTTTGTGCCACCCCGGGTGTTGCCTTATCACGCAATGTCGGGCGCAAGCAGGCCATGGAGATGTTGTTGACAGGTGACTTCATCGACGCCGCAACGGCCTTGCAATACGGTCTGGTGAACCGTGTGGTTGCCGCAGAGCAGTTAGACGCGGAAATTGCCAGGCTCTGCGCCAGCCTGCTGGCCAAGCCGGCAGTGGCGTTGAGCATGGGTAAACAATTATTCTACAAGCAGCTGGAAATGGGCATGGCAGCTGCTTACCAGTTGGCGGGGCAGAGTATGGCTTGCAATATGATGGATGCCGCGGCGCAAGAAGGGGTGCAAGCCTTCCTGGAAAAACGCGCGCCGCAATGGCCTTCTGCGAAATGATCGGCGTCACTAAGCGAGGCAATCAGTGAGACAAGTGGTCTACAACGATTGATATCAAGATTGAGCGGTTTATTTTCTATCCGGAGTGTGCATGCGATCTGTTTTTATCTTAATGTCCGGCCTGCTACTGGCCGGCGGTAATGTTCTGGCGCAACAAGTCAAAGTCAGCGAGCCGCCACTGCGCGCGCATCTGGCGTTTCTGGCGGATGACTTACTCGAAGGCCGCGGCACCGGACAACGGGGCGGCGATCTTGCGGTGCGTTATCTGGAAACCCAGGCCGCGGCAATCGGTTTGCAACCGCTGAATGGGGCCAGTTTCCGCCAGAGCGTGAGTATTGTCGGCAGCCAAACCTTAGATAGCAGTCGCCTCAGTTTTGAGGTGAATGGACAAAGTATCACCCCAATGCCTGGCACTGAGATCGTGTATGGCTCATCAAGTGGCAAGACGGCGCTGGAGTTTGATGCGCCGGTGGTCTTTGTCGGCTACGGTATCGAGGCCCCGGAAGAGCATTGGGATGATTTTAAAGGTATCGATCTGAAGGACAAGTTATTGATCATGATGGTCAATGATCCCCAGCCCAGCGCGCAGGAACCGCAGCGGTTCGGTGGCAAGGCTCTAACGTATTACGGTCGCTGGACGTATAAGTTTGAAGAAGCCGCGCGGCGCGGTGCGGCGGGTGTGCTGCTGATCCACACTAGCGCATCGGCGACTTATGGCTGGAACGTGCCGCAGACCAGTTTTAGCCATGAACGTTTTAACCTTGCCGGTGCGGGTAATGCACTGGAGGGCTGGTGGCAGGAAGACAGCGCCAGGGCATTTTTTGCCGCGGCAGGGCAAAATCTGGATGCACTGCGGGCGCGGGCGGAGCAGCGTGATTTTCAAGCGGTGGCATTCAATGCGCGCGCTCATGTTGTCTTGCATAGCCGGGTCCGTCATGTTGATCAGTTCAACGTGTTGGGCATGGTTCCCGGTACCGATGCCAAGCTCAAACAACAGGCAGTGATCTATTCGGCACACTGGGACCATTTAGGCATGGTTGAGGAAGCCGGACAGCCGGCGCAGATATGGAACGGCGCGGTGGATAATGCCTCGGGTGCGGCTGCCTTGTTGGCCATGGCGCAGGCAGCGGTTGCGCATCCGGCTAAACGCAGCCAGATTTTTTTCTGGCCTTGCGCCGAAGAACAGTATTTGCTGGGCAGTACCGCCTATGTCAAAAAACCTTTGTGGCCATTGAAGCAGACCGCCGCCGACCTGAATCTCGACAGCATGAATTTTGTCGGCCCTACGCATGATATCGGGGTGGCGGGGAGTGAGCGCAGCAGCCTGTATGCGAGCGCGGCAAGCGTGGCAAAGCAGATGGGTTTGCGTCTGGCGCCATCGGTGCCGGACCTGGGCGGAGCGTATTTTCGCGCCGATCATTTTAGTTTTGCCAGAGCTGGTGTGCCGGCCTTTAATGTCGGTTCGGCGGTATTTTCAGGTGACGGGCACTTTGATTATGTCGAGCATGCCGAGATGGCGACGGCAAAGATGAAGGGCTTTAAAAATGACTACCACACCGTGCGCGATCAATACCATGCTGACTGGGATCTTGCCGGCATGCTGCAGCAAGCGCAATTTACACTAAATCTCGGCTATGCCGTCGCCAATGCCGCGGCCATGCCAAGCTGGAAAAAAGGGGATCAGTTCGGACTGGTGAAGCGTTGAATTGAGATGAATTGAATTGAATTGAATTGAATTGAATTGAATTGAATTGAATTGAGATGAATTGAGATGAGCTGAGATGAGCTGAGGTGAGGTGAGTTCGCTTAAACGAGTTTAATTCGCTTAAACGAATTTACATTATCTGGAGATGGCGATCAGCCGTTAATGATTTTGCGGGCAAAAGAATCAAGGTAATCCATCAGACTATCAGCTGCCTTGACTGCGAGTTTTTCATTGCCTTCTGCAATCGCGGTCGCCAGCAGCAGATGGCAGCGGGCGCCGGCCTGGATGTCGCCTTCATGCTGAAAGGCGTACCAGAAACGGCGGCATTTGATGATTAGTGGTGTGACCGCGGCGACTGCCGACGGATTGCGACAGGCGTCG
>JBBQNW010000162.1:0-5944 GCA_038330335.1 Burkholderiales bacterium
TTTTCCCAACGCAGCGAGGCCCTGTACTTTTTGGCCTGGTGCGCCGGCCTGACAGATAAAATCAGCGTGGCCGCCACGCCGTCGAACCTGAAAAATATTCTCAAACAATTCCCGCTGTCATATCCGGCAACGCAGGAAGCCCCGGCAGCCCCCGACCAGCTCAGCGCCGCGCTTCGCCTGCGCAGCAAAAGCGCGATCATGGATTGGTCAGACTTGTTATACCGCCTGCACTGGGAAGTGCGGCACAGTCAACTCACAGGCCGGCCATGCCCGGCCAGCGTGAACGCCAGCGCGGTCAGAGAATGGCATCAGACCGCCAACTGGATCTGCCAATACGAAGAAGAAAACAACTGGGATCTGGTGAGTACGGAGACTTAAATGCTCAGATATGGGCTACGGCGCGTAGTTAGCCACTGAGAAATTGACGGCGCGAAGTGTTTAACCGAGGACGCAAGACTGAGCAAATAATGAAAATGCGAATCTGGCGAATCCAATGAATCTAGTGAACGTACACCTTTTCGGCCGATCAACTGGAATGCAAATAGCCCAGGCGTTGCCTGACTTGGCCAAGTAATCGAGGGTTTCTTTGAGTGATGTTTTTGTCTATTTTTTTATACTGTTCGTATGACCGTATAAAAAATAGAGCGTTTATCCATCAGGTTTACAAGAGATTTGAAACAAATTGTTTTTTTATTTAATTGTCGGTTATTGTTGCAAAATGAAAATTAAATCACGTTACGCCGCACAATCGAGACAGCAGGTGCTCGCAACCTTCCTTGATCCCCATCTGTTTGGCGGCGTTACTCACGCCGCGAGAAGTACCAGACGGATTATTTTCAACTAGAGTTTCAACTTCACCATAAAGAGAGAGCTTAAACATGAGTACCGTGAATCATTCGAAATGCAGCAAATGCGGCAAAGTGCAGCATGTCGCACAATTGAAAGAGAATCCAGATGCCGTTGGTTCCATTTGCAAGGATGAGGTGGAATGCAAAGACAGAATTGCAGAAGACAGCAAAGCCACTGGTATTAAGGATCTGAAATGAGATTAGTTTTCGGCGTAATTGCCTTCATTCTTCTTGCCGGATGCGCAACAAACAACTACAACAAGGAAATTCCAATACATTCCCTGTCCACAGGCATGAGCAAGCAGGAAGTTATTAGCAAGCTTGGTAACCCACACCGAGTGGTTGCGAATGAGGTCGTTAATGGCAGGAATCAACAGACTTGGATGTACCAGCAAGACAAGATCATTTGGCTAACTGGCAATGCATTCCTTGGTGGAACAACAAGAAATGATCAAGTGATCTATTTGCTTGGATTTCTGGACGACAAGCTAATCGGATGGAGAGACAACGCTTACCGGCCAAACACAACGCCAGAGAACACATACGAGCTTAGAAGTCGATAGTTGAAAAGTAGACACAGCCCGGTAGGGTGGGCACATTTTTGTGCCCACGCGTAAGCATGCCGTGATGCTCAAGGTTTTATTGCGATGAATATACGTATTGGTTTTTCAACCGTAACGCGTGGGCACGATGATGCGGTGCCCACCCTACGATTTTCGGCTTTTGACGTGTCATCACATTGTTATTGGAGAGCCAGTGCGAAAAACGGGGTCAGTTATGTAGGGCGGGTGCAACCCGCGCCGCTATCGTTTAAAACATCCGTGCGGCTTGCACCTGCCCTACTTAACTACTGGTATTTGTCCTAGTGATTGGACGGCTGCTAGAGAGACAATACTTGGGTATGACAATGAATCCATGCGGCGCAATACGCCTGCGGCTATTGACGCCCTACGATTGCGGGTTACGGCCTTACGTAAAAGTATTCCATAAAACCACAACTTCAAAACTGCCTCTGAACTCGGCATTAGAACTCTCTAGAAAGCGCCAACAATGTCGAAGAAAATCTGTGCCAGCTGCCACTTCTTATGTAAATATTACCGAAATGAACGAGGGGCTGAGCACACGAATGAGGTCTCCCGCGAGCAGCGAGAACGAGCAAAACAAGGCGATATTTTATGGCAACGGGAAAGCGAATCTCTTGGCTGCTACAAAGGCATCTGGGATGAAGGACTAGGATCGACTGCGCACACCAAAGTTGAATTGGTTGCAAAGCTTGATCGTTCCGGAAAGTGCTATTTCTTCGAGTTCCAACCAGGTACGTTCATGCAGGCGGCCGAGAAGCTTCAACAGGAGAATGCTGCAAATGCAAACGAGGTAAAAAAATATCGGCTGGGCATCTATGCTCTGTTGCTCACAATTATTGGTCTTGCGGCAAAACTCATCTCCGAAAAATTCTAGCCATGTAGATACTCTGTTGAAAAGCAAGCCGTTTTCAATTAGCCCGGTAGGGTGGGCACGTTTTTGTGCCCACGCGCAAGCATGCCGTGATGCTCGAGGTTTTATTGCTGTGAATATACGTATTGGTTTTTCAACCGCAACTGAAAATTTGACTTAGATAGCCTCGGCTCCTCACGATAGAACCATATTTTGACTTGTTTCCAATCACCCACCAGGAACGATCATGAAGCTGTCCGAGCAAATCAAACCTATCTCATTCCTGAAGGCAAACGCGGCTGAGATCGCCAGGGATTTTAGCGAGAACCACAGTGATCCTCTGATCATCACTCAGAATGGGGAAGCGAAGATGGTGGTTATGAGCATTGATCGCTACCAGAAGCAGCAAGAAACCATGGCTTTGTTGAAAATTCTCGCACTTGGCAATAAACAAATTGAAGACGGTAAATTCCAAGACGTCAATTCCTTTTTTGCTGAGATGGAGAAGGAAAATCAGCAATGAGTACGATGAACTATAGCGTCAAAGTTCTTGCTTATGCCAAGGATGACTATCGTGAAATGCGCGGTTATGTGAAGAGGAAATTTGGCGATCAAGTTTGGATGGCCGTTGAAGCAGACTTCAAGAAGATGTTCAAACAGATAGCCGATATGCCGCTAGCTGGTTCTGTTCCTGAAGAAATTGAAGCGATTGGCCTTGTTCATTATCGCCAACGTTTGCTAGGGCAAACAAGAGTCATCTGCCAGATAAAAGAAGTGGAAATTTTCATTCATATGTTTGTTGATACGAACAGAGATTTTTCCACGATTCTTTACGACCGATTGATGAGCAAATAAATATCGAGAAACATGGTGACCTGAATCCAATTGTAGACCCCGGTTTTGCTCTCATAGTGGGCGATTCAGTGGGAAACTCGGTTAGATGTCAATCATGCGTCCCGCTGAGCGTTGAGTATTAAACCAGTGGCGACACTCGCTTAGTCCCTCAGCCGCCCAGCCGCCATTGTTGCGTTGCAATTGCACTGTGATTGCAACGCTATTGCCTGGTTACTCGTCGCGGTCCAGATGCAGGGAAATTACGCTATTGGTCGGTACCGCGCATGGTTCTTCATCAAAGGCGATATCGCCGTTGGCGTCGGCCACGCCGCTGGCCTTTAGGTCGCTAAAGCTGAACAAATTTTTGTCCATCAGGTGTGACGGTACCACCGTTGATAATGCCGAAAAGATGCTTTCTACCCGACCCGGGTATTGTTTGTCCCATTCGCGCATCAGGTTTTTGATTTGCTTGCGTTGCAGGTTTTCTTGCGAGCCGCACAGGTCGCAGGGAATAATCGGGAACTGCTTGACCTGGGCGTAACGCTCGGTGTCGGCTTCTTTGACATAGGCCATAGGGCGAATCACGATGTGTTTGCCGTCATCCGATTGCAGCTTGGCCGGCATGCCTTTGAGCTTGCCGCCGAAAAACATATTCAGGAAAAAAGTTTCCAGAATGTCGTCCCGGTGGTGGCCGAGCGCAATCTTGGTGGCGCCGAGTTCATCGGCAACCCGGTACAAAATGCCACGGCGTAGGCGTGAGCACAGCGAGCAGGTGGTTTTGCCTTCGGGGATCAGGCGCTTGACGATGCTGTAGGTATCTTGATTTTCGATGTGATACGGAATCCCGAGTTTTTCCAGGTATGCGGGCAAAATATGGTCAGGAAAGTTCGGTTGTTTCTGATCCAGATTGACGGCCACGATCTCAAAATTGATCGGTGCGCGCTGGCGCAGCGTCATCAAAATATCTAGCAGGGCGTAGCTGTCTTTGCCGCCGGACAGGCAGACCATGACTTTGTCGCCTTCTTCTATCATATTAAAATCGCCAATGGCCTGGCCGACCTGACGGCATAAGCGCTTGTGCAGCTTATTGTTTTCGTAGGTGATTTTTTCTTGTGACTTCTGGCTGCCGGCCGGTAATTCTGCTGCATTTGCCGATGTTGCTAAAGCTACTAAAGGTGCTGAAATTGCTTGCATGATAGAGAGTGTTTGGTTGGACGTTGCGGGATTACGCGTCGGTTTTGATCTGGAATACTTCGACACCGACGCCTTCGCAATCGGGGTAGACGTCGGGCTTCATGGTGGATACCCGCACCGCACGTACGCGTGGGTGGGCCAGCATGATACGGGCGACATCGTCACATAGCGTTTCTTGCAGGTGAACATGGCCTTGCGCCACCCGGGCGGCAATGGTGCCGCGCATGAAATCGTAATCGACGACTTCATCTAGCTGGTCGTCTTTGGGGGTAGATAACCCTAGCGGGATATACAGGTCGACATTAATGATCACCCGCTGCTCGCCTTTTTTTTCAAATTCGTGCACGCCGATGTTGATCGAGACTTCGTAGTTGCGCAAAAACAGGCGGCGGCAATCGGCCAGTTGGGGGTGGTGCAAGATGGATAACATAGTGAGCTTTATATAATGAAAATAAGTAAGAGCTATTTGACCTAAAGAGACCTCTGAATCTAAACAGACTACAGAGACTACAGAGACTGAAAAGACTACATAGACTAGATAGCTGAATCTGGTGTTGCCCCCGTGAGGAACATGACGTCACGCTGCAAGGGTATCAGGTGCTGGCCGCCATCAACCAGCAAGGTGGTACCGGTAATAGCCGGCGACTCTGCCACGAAGCATACCGTATTGGCGATGTCAGAGGGGGTACTGGAGCGGCCCAAAGGCGTGCGTTGATGCGCCAGCTCAAACTCGTGTGCGCTCTGGTCGCCCGAAACCATGGTAATGCCGGGAGCGATGCCGACCACCCGCACCCGTGGTGCCAGCGCCTGCGCCAGCGTCACCGTGGCGCATTGTAAGGCCGCTTTGGACAGGGTGTACGATAAAAAATCAGGATTAAGATTAAACAGTTTTTGGTCTAACAGATTAATCACGCAGGCTTGTTCACCCTCAGCGGTGGCGGCATACAGCGCTTGCGCCAGCAGGATGGGCGCAGCCAGATTGGCGTGCATGTGCCGGTCTAGCCGCGCCTGGCTAAAGTCGGCCGCGCTGTCTTGTTCAAACAGCGAGGCGTTATTCACAACACAATGTACCGGCCCCAAGGCGGCGGTGGCCCGCGCTAGTAGCTTGCGCACGCCGGCTTCATCGGCCAGATCACATTGCAGCGCGACCGCCTGCCGGCCCATGGCGTTAATCTCACTGACCAGGCTGGCCGCTTCGTCTGCCGATTGACCAAAATGCACTGCTACGTCCCAGCCGCGCTGCGCCATGGCCAGCGCGATATGGCGCCCCAGGCGTTTGGCCGCGCCGGTGACCAGTGCCACCCGTCGCAGTGGGCTTGCTGCTGAACTTGTCTGATGCATCATCAAAATGTTTTCTCTGCTTTCTGCGCTTTTGCTGTGATTATTCTGTGATTCTTCTGTGATTCTGCTGCGGTTTTTATGGCTGGCAGTAATACAATGCCGGTATGCGACTTCTGAATCCCACACCCAATAATAAATTATCCCTGCCTGCTCCCGGCGCCGATGCGCTGGCGGCATCGCTGGCCTTACAGCAACTGATTGCCGCCGAGATTAGCGCGCATGCCGGGCAGATCTCATTTGCGCGGTATATGGAACTGGCCCTGTATGCGCCGCAGCTGGGGTATTACAGCGGC
>JBBQNW010000163.1:0-5937 GCA_038330335.1 Burkholderiales bacterium
CCCTGACCGAAATAGAAAAAATACTCAAGCAAACGACGGTAGAGATTGAAGTCTTTGGCTTCGGTAGCCTGTGTGTCATGGCAGAAGGGCGCTGCCTGTTATCGAGCTATGTCACCGGAGATTCACCCAACAACAAAGGCGTGTGTTCGCCCGCCCACGCGATCAGCTGGCAAGAAAAAGAACAGACGCTGCATGCCAGATTAAGCGGCACCCTGATTGACTCTTATGCACCAGGCGAAGCGGCCGGATATCCGACCTTATGCAAAGGCCGGTTTGAGGTGGAAGGCGAACTTGATTATGCGCTGGAAGAACCCACTAGCCTGAACGCCATAGGCTTATTGCCCCAGTTAGTGAACATGGGAATTTCGGCTATTAAAATTGAAGGGCGGCAACGTAGCCCTAGCTATGTGGCGCAAGTGGTGGGAACACTCAGAGCGGCGCTGGACGCCGCCATCAAAGACCCTGAACGCTATTCACCACGCCCTGAGTGGCAACATGCCCTGGCCAAACACGCCGAGGGCGCCCAAGTGACTCAAGGGGCGTTTGAACGCCCGTGGAAATAATTTTAATGTCGCTAAGCATATGATGACTCCACAAAAAATTTCCCTGGCACCGCTCGCCTATTTCTGGTCTAAAGCCGACACGCTGGCATTTTATGTTGATGCCATGCAATGGCCGGTCGATATTATTTATCTGGGAGAAGTAGTTTGTTCCAGAAGACATCTACTCAAATTTGAAGACTGGTTCTCACTGGCCAAAGAATTGCGCGATGCCGGTAAGGCCGTCGTCATGTCGACCCAGACCCTGATCGATAATGAACCGGACCGGCGCGCCATGCATCGCCTGATTGAACGTGCCACCAAAGAAGGTTTACAGGTGGAAGCGAACGATTTTAGTGCGGTGCGGGTGTTGTATCAGCAACAGCAGCAGCAACCGCAGCAACCGCAGCAACCGCAGCAAAGCGGTTTTGTGGCCGGCCCCCACCTGAATGTCTACCACGCCGATACGCTGACATGGCTGGCCACTTTGGGCGCCAGCAGATTTTTGCCGCCTTTGGAAATGCCGGGAATTGATCTGGCCGCGATTCAGCAGCAAAGACCAGACGGCATGGAAACCGAGGTGCAGGTATGGGGACGCATGGCATTGGCATTTTCCGCCAGATGTTTCACCGCACGCCATCATCGCTTGCGCAAAGATAACTGTGAATTTCGTTGCGATGCCCATCCAGATGGTTTGCCACTGGCGACCCGGGACGGAAAGATTTTTCTCAATCTGAACGGTATTCAGACCCAAAGCGCCAGTTGTCTGGATCTGGGGCAGCAACTCCCTCAGTTACGTAGCATGCACGTCGATATCTTGCGTCTACAACCTCAGTCCCGGCATATGGCCGAGGTGGTGGCGGCGTTTGATCTGGCGCGTAATCAACTTCAGGCGGCCTGCGTGCCCGAAAGTGCCTTGCCGGCAGCGTGTGAACGCAGCAATGGCTACTGGTCCGGTGCGCCGGGGATGCAATGGCAGGCGGCGTGATGCACAGCATTAAGATGTCGCTGTGCTCCAGGTCAGATGACTTTTAGTTGAATTCAGTTAGGGATATTTATGATACTTGCAGATTTTCGTTTTCCGGCTGTCGTCAGTAAAATCGGAAGACTGATTCCGTCGCCGGTGGCAAGTTTGCCTTTGATTGCGATGCTGGAATTAGCCCGCCGCCGCGAGTGGCTGCTGGCACCTGAGACCTTGTATGGAAAAAGTTTTCTGCTGACGATAGAAGACCTGGGTGTGCAAATGCGTTTTTTTTGCGACCAGGGCCGATTCAAACCTCAGAGGTCGTTCTCCGCTGATGCGAGCCCAGCTGATGTGCGCCTGTCAGCAGTTGCTGTCGATTTTTTTCAACTAGCTTCAGGTATGGAGGATGCCGATACGCTATTTTTCCGGCGCAAACTGAAAATGGAAGGCGATACCGAGTTAGGTGTGGCCGTCAAGTATTGGCTCGATGCCAGTGAGCGCCCTGCATGGTTGCAGACTCTGGCAGGCAAGCTTGGTGAGGCTTGATGGACGCCACTGACACGCCAGTTGACGATCATTTGGCGATGGCTTTAGTGTATGCCTGCTCGGGATGCTCTAGCGTGGCGCAGTTGGCAAATCAATGTGCGCTAAGGCTCGATAGGACAGGTAAGGCGGAAATGTCGTGTATCAGCGGCGTTGGCGGTGGCGTCGCATCGCTGGTAAAACTGGCCAGATCAGGGCGCCCGATTCTTGCGCTTGATGGCTGTGCGCTGGCGTGTGTCTCTGCCTGTCTGCAAAATGCCGGCGTCAGCCCAGACCGGCATCTGGTACTCAACCGTGCCGGCGCCAAGAAGCGCTTGCATGCCGATGCCAGCGAAGAAGAAAGCCAGCAAGTCTGGCAAGCGGTGCAACATGAATTAAGCGACATGATGCGCTCTCATACCGATAAATATAGCGACACAGATAACAAATAAACATATCGCTAGCAAAGAAGAATAAAAAAGGATCAACATGAAACGTCTTGCGCTAGCACCTCACCGTCTGTATTTTTTTCTCGGCGCCGTTGCCGTGTTGTTCTTGTTTGGCTGGTGGTGGCTTAGTCTGAATACACAGCACGCCAATGCTGCTATCCCGCTCCATGCGATTTTGATGCCACTGGGTATCTTCCCCTTGTTTATCCTTGGTTTTACTTTTACCGCCGGTCCGCGCTGGCTGGCAGTGAATGCCTCGGATCGCTATTTTTTACCTACCGGAATCGGCTATTTTGCCGGCATAGTGTTGGTGGTTGTGGGTAATGTGCTGCTGCCTGCTATTTCTACGGCGGGGTTTGCTTTGATGTTACTCACCTGGGGCAGTGCTACCTGGCGCTGGGCTGGCTTAGTATTGGAAAGTCAGATTGCGGATAAAAATCACCCTGGTGTGCTGTTGGCGGGCATGTCGGGCGGTGTTCTGGCCTTGGTGGCAGCCTTGGCGTGGAGCGCCGGATTAAGCTCTGCCTGGATAGTGGCGCGCCAATTTGCCTTCTTTTGTTTTCTGCTACCGATATTTTTAACGGTATGCCACAGAATGCTGCCATTTTTTTCCAGCAGTGTACTCAAACCTTATGTTACGTGGCGGCCGTATGGCTTGCTGTGGTTTTGGGTGGCAGGCTGCGTTTGTGTGGCGCTTGCCGGCGCCATGGCCTGGCAGCTGCTTGAGGGGATTGCCGCGACTTTGCTGGCATTGAGTTTTGCATACACATCATGGCGTTGGGGCTTGCTGGCAAGTTTTCAACAGCGGTTGCTGGCCATGCTGCATATGTCATTTGCGTGGCTGACGGTGTTTTTTGCCCTACATGCCGCCAGCGCTTTTGGTGCCTCGCTAGGTTCTGCCTCTTTGCATGCGCTGGGTCTGGGGTTTATGACGACCATGCTCGTCGGATTTGTGACCCGCGTCAGTTATGGTCATAGCGGCAGACCGTTGCAATTAGGCAATGTTTTATGGGCAATTTATTTGGGCTTACATGCCGCAGCTGTGCTGAGGGTGTCTGCTAGCATGTGGGCATTGCCGGGACTAATCAACTGGTCTGCGACCATCTGGTTGATCTTGCTGGGATGCTGGGGCGCAATGATGCTGCCAATTTATGTAAATGCACGCCAAGACGGTCAGGCCGGGTAGGGCGCGCATGTCGTGCTTACCACGTTTCGAATATGCAATATTAAAATGTCATCAATAATTTTACGTCATTGCGAGTCATTGCAACGAGTGCTTCGCTGACGTCCTTTCTGCCTGTTCACTTTATTCTGGTGGCATGGAGTGAACCGGTTCTAAGGTTTTGCTATCAACGATCCACCATAGTTTTTTTTCGATATTGCTGAGCAGCAAGGCAAACCGGCCATCAGAGG
This sequence comes from Burkholderiales bacterium, assembly GCA_038330335.1. Classification (GTDB taxonomy): domain Bacteria; phylum Pseudomonadota; class Gammaproteobacteria; order Burkholderiales; family Burkholderiaceae_D; genus Undibacterium. Next base: position 3,888 of record JBBQNW010000163.1, read on the forward strand.
ACCAGGCCAGCGGTACCGAACTATTGTTCAAAGGCGCAGGCACCTGGGCTAGCAGGCGCAGTGTTTTTTTATCAATCATTTGTATATGGTCGGGCTTGTTTGCATAGGTAGTCGCCTGAGAAGCCGCCTGAGAAGCCGCCTGAGAAGCCGCGCTGTCATTCTCGCTTACCCATGCGTAGTCTGAATGGGTATGCTCGGTCAGCTTCCGGGCTTTGTCGCCCAGCTTAATTTCGCCAAGGATATTCCAGGCTTGCATGTCTATCAGGCTTAGCTTTGCTTCGGTGCTATGCGGTACCACCAAGACCGCACGTTGTTGCCATTGCCAGATGGCGCCGGCATCTGGTTGCACCGCTGAAGACAGGTGTAGATCGCGTATCTTACGGCGGATGTTCAGGTTGATGACTTGCATCTGACCCTCAGAGTCAGCACCGATGGCGTGAATAAAATTTGCGTCAAAAATCACATGGCTCAATTGCTTTTCACAAATGATTCTGCGTGGCGGAAATGGCCCGCGCACAGCCAAACCTTCGCCCATTTTATAGTCATGCACCCAGGCTTCGTAGATTGGTTCGGCGTGGTCATCGTAACTGAGCTCCCACAGCTCTGGAATGTCTGCCATGACGGCAATAAAGCTCTTGCGGGCGCTTGCTGTATGGATTGCTGCCACGCCAGAGGCAACACCGTTTTTATCTTTAACCTCCAGCGTGCGGATCACAGAAAAGTTGCCGCTGTCGATGGCGACTAAGGTCGTCGGTTGCGTATTGGCGACCATCAGAAAACGACCGTCATGCGATAGCGCGATACCGGATGTCCGTTGTCCGACCCGTATTTGTTGCTGTATTTGATGCGTGGCGAGCGCTAGTTTGATCAGCCAGCCTTGTGGTGACGACAAATATGCAAATTGATAATCGGGCGAGAACCAGATTTTTTCATGCAGCGGGTAAGGCAATGGCGGTAATGGCAGCGACACAAAGTCGTTAATTTTGTCTGGCGGGTAAATCAGGCTGATCTGACCAGCATTGGCATTGCTGACAACGACCATAGGCGCTTGGCCGGCTTGTGCACAAATGCCTGGTGGCGTGAGTAATAGGCAGCCCGCGACTACCGTCGCATTGATGTACGCGTGGGAAATAGTCATCTTCATCGTTTGTTCAGCATAGTGGACAGCATTTTTTCATCACTTTGACCATCGTGCCCAGTTGTGCGACACGTCGTTATGAGTATCAGTTCTTCAATGAAAAAAGCGCACAACTCAACAGAGCTGTGCGCTTACCAGAACAATCATTGATGCTGATATGAAGCTCATCTCAAGCTTATTTTTTAAGCTAATTGCAAGCTCATTGCAGGCTCATTGCAGGCTTAATTAGTCGCTAACACCCACTCTGCGAGTACTTTAATATCCGCATCGCTCACTTTCGGGCCGTTAGCCGGCATCGGGATAGGACCCCAGACGCCGGCGCCACCTTCCTTAATTTTTTTCGATAGCATCGTGACCGCATCTGCATTGGCCTTGTACTTTTTCGATACGTCTTTAAACGCAGGGCCAAGTACTTTTTTGTCGACACTATGGCAGGCCATACAACCGTTTTTCTGCGCTAACTCTGCGCCATTCCCGGCCGCATAAGAGGCTGTCGCGGTAAATGACAGGGCAGCGATACCTAAAGCGGCAAGCAGTGCCAGACCAACTTTAGCAAAGTTCTTATCCATTTTTTTCTCCTTAATACACGTCGTGTTGTGTATTGTTAATGTTAAATTTCCCGGTTGGCGTGATCAATCTAGGATCTTTGATGACCGCTTTGAGCTTGCGTGTTTTGTCGTCAACCACCACGATGGCTGATTCCTTGTCTTTGGCGCTCCAGACCGAGAACCAGACTTCATCGCCGGCTTTATTGTATTCAGGTTGTACGATACGTTTAGCGCCTTCGCCCAAGTTAGCCCATTCTGCGATTGGTAGAGTGACATAGCCTTTATCCAAATGCTTGATATCAAACACTGCCACCGACTGGCTCAATTTGGTATCTGGATTCAAAGGGGTATCGACCCATAAATT
>JBBQNW010000164.1:0-5916 GCA_038330335.1 Burkholderiales bacterium
GGTAATATCAATTTACCGAAAACTTATAGCAAACTGCGTTGCCGGGTGACTGACGCCAATCAGAGTCCCAGCATAGTCGGTTGTTCATCCGATGATTTTTCGGTACGCCCGGTGGCACCTATACTCAGCACCAACGCCACAGCGCCGGCAGCAAGCGCCAGCGCGACCCCCAAAATCAAAGCGGCAGCCCCCTTCACTATGACGGCAGCGACTACCCCGACGGACGGGTATGCCGGAACACTGTTGCTCGATAGCAGCAAACTCAGCGCGCAAGACCCGGCGTTCGCGATACAACAAAGCGGCGGCATCATCGGTAATTTATATGGCCCAGGTAGCACCAGTAATGTAAGTTTGGTGGCCAATCAGAGCGGCGTCACTAATAACGCGAGTTATGCCGAAGTGGGGTATCTGTATGCCGCCCCCGGCAGCTTTCGGGATGACAGCCTGACCGCGGTTGATCTGCTACCCGCAGGTTGTGCCGCCACCAATAGCTGTGATTGCGTGACATCGACGGCCTTCGCCGCGAACCTGGCAGACACACTGGATGCAACGTTCCGCTACGGCTGTTCGGTCGGAAATAAAACAAGCGTTTCCTACGGGCGTTTTATTCCTGATCATTTTTCCGTTACGACGCCTGGCTTTAATGGTTTTTGCACGGCCGGTGGTTTTATTTACATGGATCAGCCGTTTAACCTGCTGGCCAATCTGGAAGCACGCAATTTTCTTGATGGGCGTACCCGTAATTATCAAAAAAACTTCGGCAATGCTGTCGTGACGCCACAAATGCTTAATGCCACCAGCGTGGTTGCCACCAGTCGTTTAAGCGGACTAGGCACGCCAGTCTGGAATGACGGTATCTATCCATTCGTGGCGACCCAATTTACCAAGTTGGCGAGCGCCCCGGATGGCCCGTATGACGCGCTCAATATCGGCCTGAGCGTGGGAGATGCCGATGCAGTTCTGCTATGGAACCGGAATATGGACGCGGCGAATCCGGCGTGTACGCCAGACCCGACCGGCAGCAGCAGCGCCAGCGCGACGGCGTGTAAAGCGGTAACAGTCGCCAGCACTAAAATGCGTTACGGCCGTGTGAAGTTGACGAATGCATCAGGCTCGGAACTGCTGGCCTTGCCGCTGCCGCTGCGCCTGGAATATTGGAATGATACAGCCGGCTGGAACCTTAATACCTTAGACACTTGTACGACGCTCACTGCCAGTAATTTTGCCTTCAGTTTTAGTAGCGACGCTAAAAACAAACTGGCAGCCTGTGAGAGCGCCATGAGCGTCACCGGCACGGCGCCGAATCTGAGTGCAAAACTGAGCGCGCCGGGCACCGGTAATAATGGCTGGACCGATATTTCCCTGAATCTCGATACCGTGGCGCTCGGGAATGCCTGTGCGGCGGTGGGCGCGTTAAGCCCAGCGGCTACCACCGCTAACCAACCCTGGCTGATGTTTAAGTGGCTCGGTTCTGGCGTAAAAAATCCGGCGGCAAGGGCCACTTTTGGGGTCTATAAAAATGCGAATGAGTTTATTTATTTGCGCGAAATACATTAAACTCTGCGGCGTCTCCCGGCAAACACGCGAGCCCCTTATTTTGATCGGAATCGCCTTTTGTCCGCGCTCTGGCGCAAAGGATAGTCATGTTTGTCGATGATGGCCTGCTCAAACAAGGATAATCCGCTATATAGTCAATATTTCAGTCAATATTTCAGGCAACATTTTAATGGCCACTGATTGACAGTGGCCGATGATTGACTTAACGTCAAGCAAGACATTTATTTAGGCCGGACGCATGAGATTTTTTTCAAAAAATAAAAAAACATCTGGTTTGATGGCGATTTGCCTCATGCATGATGGCCTGTATGCCGTTTGCGTCACGCGTCGGCCTTCGGCTTTGCCTTTGCTTGAATTTCTGGCTTTTTATCCGAAATCGAATAAACCCTGGCCAGTCTTGCTGGAAAGGCTGGCGAAAGAGTCCCCGGCGAAAAATACTCAGTGCAGTTTGCTGCTGCTGCCGGCGGAATATCAGATTTTCGCTGTCGAGCCGCTCAACGTCCCGCCGGAAGAGCTCAAGAGCGCCATGCGCTGGCGCCTGAAGGATTTGCTGGATTATCATATTGACGATGCCACCATTGATGTACTCGATATTCCGGGGGATGCCAATGCCGCTGGCCGCAGCCATGGTCTATTCGCTGTGGCGGCGCGCAATAAACTCATCGCCGAGCGCCAGGCACAATTTTTAGATGCCGCATTGCCACTGAGCGTGATCGACGTTCCGGATATGGCGCAGCGCAATATTTCTGTTTTATTAGAGCCGGACGGTCGAGGCATTGCCCTCTTATCGTTTGACGACTCCGGGGGCTTGCTGACGGTGACATTTGGCGGAGAACTGTATCTGTCACGCCGGCTCGATGTCTTGCTGGCGCAGTTGCAGACCGGCGATACCGATAAAAAAATGGCCGCGTTTGAACGCATCGCGCTGGAACTACAACGTTCGCTGGATAATTTTGATCGCCAGCATAATTTCATCACCACCGCAAAACTGGTACTGGCGCCGCTGGGGCTGGTGTCTGAAGAACTGCAAGCCTACCTGAGCTCGAATATGTACATGCCGGTAGAGACCTTACATTTGGCAAGCGTATTAGACTTGTCGAACATCCCTGAATTACAAGACGCCGACCGTCAACAGGCGTGTTTTATGGTGATCGGCGCAGCATTGCGGCTGGAAGAGACGGTCTTATGAGTCATCAGATCAATCTTTTTAATCCGATTTTCCTGAAGAAAAAAAAGGTGTTTGCCGCGAGCACTTTGTTGCAAGCGTCCGGGCTGGTTTTTATCGGCGCATTACTGGTAGCCAGCTATGCGTATTTCCAGTCTGGCGATGTGCAAAAAAATGCCGATGCAGTCACGCAACAGCTGCGTAGTGCCGAGGCGCAAGTGGCTACATTACGCGCCGAGGCGGGCACTCCGGTGCAGAATAAACTGCTGGAAGACAAGCTAGCCAGAACCGAGGCCGATATTCAATCCAGAAAACGTATCAGTGAAGTGCTTCAAAGCAGTGATTTTGGTAACACCAAGGGGTTTTCGCCTTACCTGTCGGCCTTTGCGCGGCAAATCCCTTCTGGCTTGTGGCTAACCGGCTTTACGATCAGTAATGGTGGCAATGAGATCGGTCTGGCGGGGCGCAGCCTGAAGCCGGAACTATTGCCCGTGTATGTCATGCAGCTCAAGCGTGAGGCCATCATGCAAGGAAAGAGCTTTGCCGACTTGCAAATGCAGTTACCGGTCGCCGATATCACTCCTGGCATGGCATCAGCGCTCCCTGCGGGGGCGGCGAAGCCCTTTGTCAAAGCCGCTAATGCACCGTATGTTGAATTTACTTTGCGCTCGTCCGCCGAGGTCGAGCTTGCCAACACTAGCGGAGTGAAAACAAAATGAAATTACAATGGGAGCAGTGGGAAAAATGGTCCGCCAAAATTGACGCCTTAAGCCTGCGTGAACGGGCAATCTTGTTTGTCGTGAGCGCCATCGCCATCGTTTTTCTGGTGAACTACTTTCTGATTGAACCGCAGTTTTCCAGGCAAAAAAAACTCTCTGACAACATGAAACAAGATCAGGTGCAGATGAGTGCCTTGCTGGCTGAAATTGGGCAGCGCAGCGCGAGTAAAAATGTTGATCCCGATGCGGAAAATAAGCAAAAGCTGTTGCTTGCGCAGCAAACCCTGAAAGCCATTGACGACAGTCTGCAGAACCTGCAAAAAAATCTGGTCAGACCAGAAAAAATGGCTGGCTTGTTAGATGGCATTTTGCGACGTAACCGCAGCTTGCAACTGGTTTCTCTGAAAAGCCAGCCTGTGGTCAGTGTTACGGACGTAATGAACGACCCAGTGGCAAAGCCAGTGACGGGGGCAGCCCTTGCCGGCGTAGTCGCCAAACCGGCTGCGGATACGAATGTCAGCCAGAGCGGAGCCACCGCGCTGAATGGAAATATCTACAAGCATGAAGTAGAAATTGTCTTGCAAGGCAATTATCTCGATATGCTGGCGTATCTGCGTGAGCTGGAAAGCCTGCCGGAACAAGTCTATTGGAGCAGTGCGCAGATGAATGTCGATACTTACCCCAAGGCGACGCTGACCCTGAATTTGTTTACCTTGAGTCTGGATAAAAAATGGCTCGATCTTTAATGGCGATGACGGTATTTTTTCTGCATCAAGCCCGTATCGATGCCAAATCGATCGCCTCTGTCCGGCGCGCGCTGTTCGCCTTGGCTGCAATCAGTCTGTTGTTATTCATGGTAAGTAAGACTGCTGCGGCACAACAATTGGCTGACCCTACCCGGCCAGCGCTGGCCGGCAATGCGGTCGCGGGTGCGGATGGCAATCTCGAAGAAAGCGCCGGTCCGGTGTTGCAATCGATATTGATCGCTCCGCACCGGCATGTTGCCATCATCAGCGGCCAGACCGTGGCTCTGAATGGCAAATATGGTAAGCAGACCCTGATCCGCATGAGTGAAACTGAAGTGGTGTTAGGCAACGGCAGAACGCTGCAAACCTTGACGCTGTTTCCTGATTTTAATAAAAAATTAAGTCATGGCAGCAATCGCCCTCATAGCAATAGCGGCAACAGCGGCAACAGCGGCAACGACGGCAATGATGGCAGCCGCTTAAAATCCAATACGATGCGCCCTTAAAGGCCAGAAAAGCATGAAGAAAATTCTATTATCATTGTTGATTTCCTCCTTAGTGGCAGGATTGGCCGGATTGTCCGGTTGTGCATTGCCGCCCTCAAGGCAGGAAACGTATGACTTGATCAAAAGCGAGATGAGTAAGGCAGCAACGCAGCCCAAAGTGAAGCCGGCGGAACCCGATATGGTGTCCGCTTCTTTGCTGCCATCGCTGAGCTCGCCCTTGCCACCGGCCCGCAAACCGATGGAAGAGCGTTTTAATCTTAATTTTAGTAACGCCCCGGCCAGTCAGTTTTTTATGGGGATTGTTTCGGGTACGCGTTACAACATGCTGGTGCACCCGGATGTCACCGGCAGTATTTCTGCCAATCTCAAAGACGTCACCTTATTCGAAGCCTTAGACGCGATTCGCGAATTGTATGGCTATGACTATAAAGTGGAAGGTAGCCGGATTTACATTAAACCTCTGAGTTTGCAAACCCGGGTGTTCCAGATTAATTACCTGGCCGCCACCCGCAGAGGGACATCGGATATCCGCGTGACCTCCGGTTCGGTGTCTGATTCGGTGATGCCATCCAATAGTGCCGGCAATCAGTCCCCTGCGGGCGGCAGCCAGGGGAATACGCCTTCACAGACGCTCAACTCCAGCAAGATCAGCACAGTGTCAAATAATGATTTCTGGTCGGAACTGAGAATGTCGCTGGAGATGCTGGCAGGCTCCGGTAAAGATGGGCATCAGGTAGTCATCAGCCCGCAATCGGGCGTAGTCGTGGTACGCGCCATGTCGGAAGAGATGCGCAATGTCGTGGCCTACCTGAAGGCGACCCAGTTATCGGTCGACCGTCAGGTGATTCTGGAAGCAAAAATATTAGAAGTAGAGCTAAATGATAAATTTCAGTCGGGCATCAACTGGGCCTCGTTCGCTTCACTCAATTCCGGGCCGAGTAACCGTGCCTCATTGGGTTTTGTCTCGCCAGGCACCAATCTCAGTACTACCACAGTCACCGCCAGCGACACCGGCATCACCGCCACTGCCGGTAGCGCTTTAGGCGCATCGGCGCAGGCCGCTGGTTCCTTGTTTGGCCTGGCCTTCCAGACTGCCAATTTCGCCGCTTTACTGTCTTTTCTGGAGTCGCAAGGCAATGTGCATGTACTGTCCAGCCCGCGCATCGCTACGCTGAATAATCAAAAAGCCGTGCTGAAAGTCGGTAAGGACGAGTTTTTTGTCA
>JBBQNW010000165.1:0-5912 GCA_038330335.1 Burkholderiales bacterium
GGCTGAAGCGGCCAGTGCTTCAGCCGTAGAGATCGCTCAGCCTCCGCTTAAAAAACCTGCTGCGCCAGCGGCAGATAGTCACTGGTCTGCCGCGCCGCGAAAAAAACCGCTGGCCGTGGCAAAAAGCCCGGACCGGTTTAATTTGTATGTCGTGTTGGTGGTGGTAGTCAGCATGATCGTTGCGTCTTTCGGTATTTACCTGTACACCAAAACCCCGCGCAATGCCGCCGGGCTGAGTTATGTCGCTCTGCCACAAATCATCATCAACCTGGACGGGCAGGTGGCGCGTTTGCAGGTCACCGTGCAGATCGATGCGGACGATACCGAGTGGTTAAGCGACAATAAAAAAGAGATTAACGATATTTTTAACCGGGCGATAGTGCGGATGAGCCCGGATGAGTTACGCTCGAAAGAGGGGTTTGCCGCCGCCCAGATCGCCCTACGCGAGCAGTTAAATACCGATATGCATTCAGAGAAAATTCAGGCGGTACTGCTGACTGAATTACTGGTACAGGACCAGCAATAAAGCCAGTCCATGCTGTATTCGCGGGCCGGTTGGCGATTCCCCCTGCTGAGACTTACAGCTCGTATTTTTCTATCTGTGCCAGTTCGGCTGCGGTCTCTTCCATTAAGGACTGTATTGCTTCCTGATTCAGCGCCAGGCTGTCCCAGGAATCACCTGACACTTCCACAGTTTGCGTGTCCGCGGTGGCGCTGAGCCTGAGTGCATGGGCGATACCATCGGCCACATGAATAATCGTCGCCAGAAACCCCAGTCCCGGTGTTTCTGGATGATGGTGTCCGGCGATGGCATTTTTCATGACATCAGAAAAATTCCATTGTTCTGCCAATGCCGCCCCGACCGCCGCATGATCAATCCCCAGCACCTGACGTTCAGCCTCGAACTGGCTCAGCTGATGCTCGTGCCGGTAGGCGATGCTGGCCTCGTATTGCTGCGGATATTGCGTCACCAGAACCAGGGCGCCAAGGTCATGTAACAGGCCTGCCGTGAAGGCCACGTCGGTATTGAAATTAAGACGCTTGGCAATCAGTCTGGCGGCGATCGCTACCGCATTTGAATGTCGCCAGAACGCTTTATGATCAAAGCCTTTGCAGTTGTTTTCAGGAAAACAGCCGCTTAACGCTGCCATGGTGATAATTTTTCTGACCGTGGCCAGCCCCATCAGGGCGATCGCCTGCTGCACCGTGGTCACTTTAATCATCGTCGAGTAATACGCAGAATTGGCATAGCGTAGCGTCGTGGCGGTCAGCGCCAGATCATTCGTCACTTTTTGCGCCAGCAGATGACTGTCAATATTATCGTTATCTATCTCATTGAGCAACTCCATAACAACGGCTGGCAGTGAAGGTAAATCCTTCACATTTTCAATGACCTGATGCAGAGTGATGGTATGCATGGAACGCTCCTGGACTAAACTGGTTGGGCGACGGCATGTGCCATCTTCTATCGATGACAGCAATGATATGGGTAAAAGTGGTGGCCGGGCTGGCAAAACTTAGGCACTAACTTAAACACTAACTTAAACACTAACTTAAAAAATTAACGTCAACACTCACTTAACCACTCACTTAACCACTAACTTAAAAAATTAACGTCGACACTCACTTAAACACTCACGTCAACATTCACGTCGATGTTAAGAGCAGGTCTGCATTCAGTCTCTGGTTTTCCGGTGATTCAGGCCGGAAGATATGAAAAAATCGTCAATGAAGCAAGCGGCCGGCCTAAGGCCATTCATTCCCCGGCGGGTGGAAATTATTCCATCCGCGAGTCTAGCCGTTTTTCGCTGATGCTGTTTTTGGCGCGTTCCAGCATATCGATGGCGCTGGGGCCGCGCAATAAGGTCACGGCAACGGCCAGCGCATCGATGTAAGTCAGATGCGCCAGGCGTGAAGTCATCGGGGTGTAAATGTCCGGATCTTCTTCGACGTCGACACTGAGATGGACATCGGCCAGGTCCGCTAGCGGGCCACCGCTGGCGCACAGCACCAAAATTTTAGCACCGGCATTTTTCGCCAGTTGTACGCTGCGGATCAGGTCACGCGTGCGTCCGGTACGCGAAAACGCCACCACCAGACAGTCGCTGTTGAGCAAGGACGCCGATTGTGCCTGCAAATGGCCATCGCAAAACACCGTGGTGGGAATGCCGAAGCGGAAGAACTTGAGTTGCGCATCAATCGCCAGCGCGCCGGAATAGCCCAGACCGTAGCATTCTATGCGTCTGGCGCGTGCCAGCAGATTCACCGCCGCTTCAAAACTAGTGGGGTTAGCCGAATTGCGCGCCTCCATCAAGGCCGCGATGGTGCGGTCAAATACTTTGGGTAAAACATCGCGCACATGATCGGCCTGATTTACATCGAGATGCAGATAAGGGATACCGGTCGCCAGGCTTTTGGCAAACGCCATTTTGAAGGTTCTAAAACCTTCAAAACCCATTGATTGCGAAAAACGCGCCACCGTCGGTTCGCTGACATCACACGATTGTGCCAAGACACGGATCGACATTTCCAGTGCATCATGCGGCTTGAGCAGCAAAAATTCAGCGACTTGACGTTCGGCCCGGCTCAGCGCGGTACTGGCTGTGCGTATCCGTGCCAGCAAGCCCTTTTCGGAAGGGACGATTTTCGGTGTGTTGAGAGCGGAGAAGGCGTTAACCATGTTTCAGTTTGCATTTAACCTGTGTAAATTTACGTCACGATGGTATTCAGGACACCGGAAGACCTCTATCACGATGGTATTAAGGACACCAGAAGACCTCTATGGTACAGCGTGCTTCGCGTAGTAGCGCGCTAATTGGTAAATCTCCTGCAGCCGTCTCTAGAAGTTGACGTTTTTCGGCGCCGGTAATCACCAGCCAGAGATTTTTTGTATCAAGCAGGCGCGGCAAGGACAGCGACATGCGGCTTTGCCGGGTCTGCGGATGCAGCGCGGCGATACACGCCAGAGCATCATGCCTGGTTGCTGCGCCCGGAAACAGCGAGGCGATATGGCCATCGGCACCCATGCCTAACACGATGCCGTTAAAGGGCAGCGGTAATTCACGTTGCAGACGCGCACTGATCGCTTCTGCCGCGACCTCGGGGTTACTGGCCGCATTTTTCAGCGAGACCAGTTGCCATTGTTTGCCATAGCTCAGCGGCAAACAGCGCTTGAACAGACCTTCGTTACTCTGGCTGTCGCTGTCGCTGACCCAGCGCTCATCGGTCGCCACCAGTTTGATCGGTGGATTGTGCTCACGATCGTCGCTATTATTTTTGTGCCCGGCCAGGATCTGATCAAGTTGCCGGTACAAAGGGGCCGGCGTAGAACCGCCTGCCAGCGCAAAACAGGCGGGTAGCCCGGCCACTGCTGCCTTATCGATCTCCGTGACCCATTGCTCAAGCAGCGCATCGGATAATTCTGAGAAATTACTAAAATGATGGAACTGCATTGTTGCCATGATTGCCTAGCCCTCGACGAATTCTTCGCCCCAGGCGGCGCCATATTGCGCCAGCAGGTAGCTCGCTGCTGCTGGCCCCCAGCTGCCGGCAATATAGGATTTCAGGCCTTCGCTATCGTTTTTCCAGGTGTTCATGATCGGGTCTATCCATTCCCAGGCGGCATTAAGTTCATCGTCACGCACAAACAGGGTCAGGTCGCCATGCAGGGCATCGAGCAACAGACGCTCATACGACTCGACCCGGCGCGAACTGGAGGCTTCGGCAAAATCGAGATTCAGTGCCACGTCGGACAGGCGGACGCCTTCGCCCGGTTCTTTGGCCTTCATGTAAAGCTGCACACTTTCCACCGGTTGCAAGGAGATCACCAGGCGGTTAGAGCGCAGCGGTCCTTGTCCCTTGCCAAAAATAGAATACGGAATAGGCTTGAAATTGATCGTGATTTCGGCACTACGGCTGGCCATGCGTTTGCCGGTACGCAGATAAAACGGTACCCCGGCCCAGCGCCAGTTGTCGATTTCGGCCCGAATCGCGACAAAAGTTTCGTTGCGTGAAGCAGGTGGCACACCAGGCTCGGATTGATAGCCGATGACGGGTTTGCCATCCACCGCGCCGGCACGATATTGGCCGCGTACGGTTTTTTTACTGACTTCTTCAGGCGTGAATTTGTGCAGGGCGCGCAGCACTTTGACTTTTTCATCGCGAATCGCATCCGGATTGGCGTTCACCGGCGGCTCCATTGCCACGATAGAGACCAGTTGCAGCAGATGATTTTGTACCATATCGCGCAAGGCACCGGTATGGTCGTAAAAATCACCGCGGGTTTCTACCCCGACCTGCTCAGAGATAGAGATATGGACGTCTTGTATCCACTTGCGATTCCACAGCGGCTCTAAAAACGAATTGGCAAAACGCAGTGCCAGTAAATTTTGCACCATCTCTTTACCCAGATAGTGGTCGATCCGGTAAATTTGGTTTTCATTCAGATATGTGCGCAACGAGTGGTTGATCTCTTTGGCTGACTGCGCGTCGCGCCCCAGAGGTTTTTCGACCACGACCCGGGCATTGCCCTCGACCAGACCATGCCTGGAGAGTTGTTCCACCACAGGAATGAAGATGTCCGGGCCGGTGGCCAGATAAAACAAGGTGGCGTTGCTGTCTGACGTATGCAGATGCTGCTTGAGTACATCAAAATCGGCAGCGATGTGCGCATCAATTTTGGAGTATTTTGTCAAAAGTAGGAATGCAGCGATTTTTTCTGCGGTGCTGCCACTGACTTTGCCGGCGTAGGCCTCGATACTGGCGACCACGCGCTGGCGGAATTCTTCATCTGTCAGGTCTTCTCTTGCCGCGCCGATGAAGCTGAAGCTGGCATCTAAGCGGCCATTCACAAATGCGCTATATAGTGCGGGAATGATTTTTCGCTTGGCAAGATCGCCAGTGCCGCCAAATAATACAAATGTGGTCATGCTGACTCCGGGTTATGCTGGTTCTGAAGCGGGTGACTTGATTATTACACACTCATTGCGTATTTTAAACAGAAATGTAGTTTCTTTACGGCATATTTGTTTGTTTTTGACTTTTGCATCCCTTGTATTCTTATTTCTGAAAGTTTGTTACAGAAATGATCGATTTTATGCTATCTTTCTATCATCCGAATCAAGCTAAAAAGTGAGTTCCTATGACGACATCGACGCTAGGCGCCGCACCCCCTGTTCCTGAGATTAATCCTGTAGTCGCACGTGTCACCCAGCGCATTATCGATCGCAGTAAAACCCTGCGTGCCGATTATCTGGCGCGTCTGGAGCAAATGCGTGGCCGCGGCCCGCGCCGCGCCAGCCTGTCTTGTGCCAATCAGGCGCATGCCAATGCGGCGGCAGAGTCGAAAGCAAAAATCTGGCTCAGTCAGGCACAAAAATCCAATATCGGTATCGTCACATCGTATAACGATATGCTGTCGGCACACCAGCCTTATGCCACCTATCCCGAGCAGATCAAACAAGCTGCGCTGCGTTTTAATGCAACCGCCCAGGTGGCCGGCGGCGTGCCAGCCATGTGCGACGGTGTTACCCAGGGCCGGCCCGGCATGGAATTGTCTTTGTTTTCACGCGATGTGATTGCCCAGGCGACCGCCATTGCGCTGTCACACGATGCCTTTGATGCCACGCTTTGTCTGGGTATCTGCGACAAAATTGTGCCTGGCCTGCTGATAGGGGCGCTGGCCTTTGGCCATTTGCCGACCATTTTTGTGCCGGCCGGGCCTATGGGTTCCGGTTTGTCGAATAAAGATAAGGCCGCCGTGCGCGAGCGCTATGCCCAGGGTAAAGCCAGCAAGGATGAACTGCTGGCAGCCGAAAGTGCGGCTTACCACAGCGCCGGCACCTGCACCTTTTACGGCACGGCAAATAGTAATCAGATGCTGCTTGAAGCCATGGGCCTGCATTTGCCCGGCG
>JBBQNW010000166.1:0-5897 GCA_038330335.1 Burkholderiales bacterium
CACTGCCGCATGTTCGACCTGCGCAGAGGCTACGCTTTGCAGGTAAGCGCTGACCGTGGAGAGAAAATCCGGATAGTCGGCACAAGGAAAACAGGCCAGATGTTGAAATTCGCCTTTGCCCGCTTCCAGCGCAAAGCGGGCGTAACTACCGCCAATATCAGCAAGGAGCCTGGGACTATCAAAAGGAAGCATGTTTTCCTGTATTTTTTCAGTAAAATCGCGAAGTCGTTCGTGTTCAACCACCCTGCGCGGATCAGCGCCGGCCATAGCCCTGCTCTGCTGGTCATAGCGAGTACCTACCGGAGCCTTGCTTGATCGCGCACCAAATGCAGCGTCCCGTATTGTACGTCCTGCCAGATCAGCAGCGGAAGTCATTGCGGGCGATGACGCACCGTGACGCAACGTGACGCAACGTTACGCAACGATACGCAGCGTCCCTGCCATTAACTTTGCCATGGCCACCGCCGTGCTCGGTGACCGGGTAGAAATTGCCAATAGCCATTGGGGTTTCTCGCGCGCAGCGTTCAGTTTGTGACAATCGGCCTTGCCCATGACGGATGTAATCTTGCTGCAAAACATTTTTTGCCAGCTTGTGGCATGATCGCTTACTTTGTTTCCGCTCGCAGGTCAGCGCGAGCGGCTTTTTATTTTCATTTTTACCATTTTTCAGCACCATGACGAGCAGGCATTTACACGACAGCGAAGAGCGTATTGATATTGTTTATCTTTGGGTCAATGGTGCCGATCCGGCTTGGCAGGATAAGCGCCGACAAGCCATGCGGCGCGTCGATTCAGAACAAAGAGAGGAGCTGGCGCGCTATGGCGATGTCGCCGGACGCTATCGCGACAATGATGAATTGCGCTTTAACCTGCGCGCGCTGGAAAAATTCTATCCCGATCACGGACATATCTATCTGGTGACGGATGGCCAGGTACCCCATTGGTTGCAAGAGAACCCGGGCCTCACGCTGATCGACCATCACGACCTGATGCCATCGAGCGCATTGCCGGTTTTTGACTCCGGCCATATCGAATCTTACCTGCACCACATTCCTGGGCTGGCCGAACGTTTTATCTATCTGAACGATGATGTGTTCTTTGGTGCCACAGTCGAGCCCGATGCCTGGTTTGGCGCGGCCGGGGTGGCGGTCTTTACGGATACCGGGGTCATCCCTGATTACGATACGCTTCAGCCCAATGAGACTGCCCTGGTGAATGCATCGGTATTGTCTAAGCACTGGCTGTCGGGGCGCTACCCGAAATATCGTCACGCCTCGCGTATTTTTGCCCATTCGCCACGGCCGATGTTCAAAAGCGTATTGCACGAACTCGAACAAGCCGCCCCGGAACTGTTTCAGGACGTGCGTAAAACCGTCTTTCGGTCGTGGCAAGTACCGCCCCTGGTGCCTGATCTGGTGCCACGCTGGATGCTGCATACCGGACGTGCGGCATTGCAGACACTCGAGCCAATGGAAGCGATGTATATCAGCAGCGGTGCACCGGATGCCGAGCACCAGTTCCAGGCCCTGATGAAGGGATTCGGCCAGATTCCATTTTTTTGCATCAATGACACGAGTGATGATGCACTTGATGACGCGCCGCAATTACAACGCATTTCCCGCGCGCTGAGTCAGCTGCTGCCCCAGCCCTCCTCGTTTGAACGCAGCACCTAGCCAAGTTTTTTTCCGCTACGCTGCACCAGCGCGCCCGCTGTCAGAGATCGACCAATTTATTTAAGCAATTTATTCAAGAAATTTAAGCGTGAACAGCTCAGCCCAAGCATGGCGCTGTATTTTTGCCACCGATAAAAGTATCTAAAAGAAAATAAAAAAGAGGGAACGATGAAGCACGCCCCCACTCATACCGGTCCAAAGATCATGCGATAAGAAGGAAAGGCTGATCGTTATTCACTTTAAATGACGGCCGTAAACAAAGACCGATGTTCTTTAAACGTACAATATTGCATCGTCGATTCTTAAAGGATACAAGTGCATATCACCACTACGCTGGCCGACGAGGCCGCAACACAGGCGTTAGGCAAGAGCCTGGCGCACTGCCTGGTACCGGGCATCAGCATTTATCTGCATGGCGATCTGGGTGCCGGTAAAACCGCGCTAACGCGGGCGATCTTGCATGCTGCAGGCTTTCAGGGGCATGTGAAAAGTCCGACCTATACTCTGGTAGAGCCGTATCAGATCAGCTTGCAACAGCAGGCTGTCACACTGATGCATTTTGATTTGTACCGCATGATCAGCGCCGAGGAGTTTCTGGAGGCCGGATTCAGGGAAGAGTTCAACGATAGCAATATTTGTATCGTCGAATGGCCGGAAAAGGCTAACGGCATTTTGCCGGCGCCGGACCTCCGGATTTTTTTAAGCATTGCTGGCAGCGGCCGTAAGGTAGAATTGCAAGCCTTGTCCGACAAAGGTAATGCATGTCTAGCACTTCTTCACTTCGCACCCAATCTGTAGTTGCCAAAAACCGGCGTACCCTGCTAAAAGCGGGGAGTACTTTATTGATTTCCGTACTCATCCCGTCGGCGGCGCAGGCGGCGCAGATACTCGCGGTGCGGGTCTGGCCGGCGGCCGATTACACCCGGGTCACACTGGAAAACGATAGCGAACTAAAGACCAGCCATTTCACGGTCAAAGACCCGGAAAGACTGGTCGTGGATATCGAGGGTCTGGAACTCAACCCGACACTCAAACAACTGGTAGCGAAAATCCAGGCCAATGACCCCTATATTAAACAGGTCAGAGTGGGGCAAAACCGTCCCAATGTCGTCCGCCTGGTATTTGACCTAAAAGAAGAAGTCAATCCGCAAGTGTTTACCCTGCAGCCGGTCGGCAGCTATCAGCACCGGCTGGTGTTTGATCTATACCCGGCCAATCCGCCCGACCCGATTGCCGCATTGATAGAAAAAGGCGACTGGCATCAGGATAGCGCAGGCAGCACCGTCCCGGATCTGGCCAGGCCCGTTCCGGAAATTAGCACGCCCCCGAAAGCCCTGGCAAAAACAGATCCCAGGCCTGAGTCGCACGGTACACCACTTCAGGAGAGCGACAAAAGCGGCCGCAAAGCCCCACCTTCAGTACTCAATCGCATGATCACGATTGCGCTTGACCCTGGCCACGGCGGTGAAGACCCGGGCGCTATGGGTCGCGGTGGCAGTCGCGAAAAAGATGTGGTGCTTGCCATTGCCAAACGTCTCAAGGCAAAGATAGAACAAAACCCGAATATGCGGGTGATGCTGACCCGTGATGCTGACTATTTTGTGCCACTCAATGTGCGGGTACAAAAAGCACGCAACGTTCAGGCCGACCTGTTTATGTCGATTCACGCCGATGCCTTTGTCGAATCGAGTGCGCGCGGCTCATCAGTGTTTGTCTTGTCTGAAAAAGGAGCCAGCTCTACGGCGGCACGCTGGCTCGCCAACAAAGAGAATGCGGCCGACCTGATTGGTGGCGTGAACCTGAAAGTGCATGATAAACAACTGGCCAGCGTATTGCTGGATTTATCCACGACAGCACAAATCAACGACAGTCTTAAACTGGGCAAAGTGGTGCTGGGGGAAATCGGCGGCATCAATCGCTTGCATAAAGGCGCGGTCGAACAGGCCGGATTTGCCGTATTAAAAGCGCCGGATATTCCCAGTATTTTGATTGAGACAGCGTTCATCTCTAATCCGGAAGAAGAAGCCAAACTGACTGACGACAACTACCAGGAACAAATGGCGGATGCGATCGTTAAGGGAATTAAGAAATATTTCTCAAAAAATCCACCATTGGCGAAGAATAAACTTGCCTGAAGCAGGCCATCTGAGGTGTGCTGGCCGTCGGCCACTATTCAGATTTTGAGGTTTTTAGATTTTTTTTCTGAAGAGCGCATCAGCTGCATGGTCATCTGTCGCCTTACTGACTACTGGCTAGTGGCTACTGGCTAGTGGCCAGAACCGCCTGCAGCTTCGCCGGCAGATTCACTGGCAGATTCACTGGCAAATTGAGCGGAGGAATCGCAGGCGGTACCGGCTGCGATCCAGCGCGCAATCAGGCGGTTAAATTGCCCCTGCCAGCGGCGCGGCAGGTAAGGCAAATAATTTGCACCCTGCACCATCAATCCACAACGATATTGCTGCGTCGCTTCGGTCCACAATAAGGCCCGGCAAGCACCGCGCCATTGCCATAAAAAAACCCGCGCCACCGGGCAAGGCTCGGCCGCACAACAGACCCCACAACCGTTGCAGCGCTGACCCATGACGGGCTTGGGCGGTGCATCGGTGTGTAGCCAGATCACGATAGTGTCTTGTTTCACGACAGCGCTCCGGACCACATTATTGATCTATTGCCAAGCCATTCCTGAGCCATTCCTGAGCCATTAGCAAACGAACTTTTAAGCGCTCTTTTTGACCGTGCGCTTGGTCAGACGCCAGATCGCGCCGAGTACCAAAGGAATCACGGCAGCACCCACACCGACCAGAACAATCACGTTGAGATGATCGCGTACAAAAGGAATATTTCCAAAAAAATAACCGCTCAGCACCAGGGACAGTACCCACAATAAAGCGCCGACCACGTTGAAAAATTGAAAAGTCCTGTGCGTCATGTCGGAGAAACCGGCGACAAATGGTGCGAAGGTGCGCACCAGCGGAATAAAGCGCGCCAGTACCACCGTTTTACCGCCATGCTTTTCATAAAACTCATGGGTCTTTTTAAGTGCGTTCTTATCGATCCATTTATGGTCACGCTCCATGATCTTATGTCCGATCAGACTTCCTATCCAGTAATTCACCGAATTACCAGAGATCGACGCCACGATCAGTAATAGAATCAACAATCCGGGGTTCATCGCCCCGGTGGCACTAAAGGTGCCGGCGATAAATAAGAGTGAATCTCCGGGTAGGAAAGGGAAAACGACAAATGCCGTTTCGCAAAAAACAATTGCAAACAAAACGACATAGACCAGCGTGCCATATTGTTCAATCACCATTCCCAACGTTTTATCGACATGTAAAATCATGCCAAGAATTTGCATCAAATCCATAATTCTCCTCGGTTGCGGCGTTATCATACACCAACATACAGCGCCATTTACAATCCCGCACAGCGGTATAATTACGCTATGAACGCAACACTTACCCCACATCGTCCTATCCAGGCGCTTCCCGATCAACTGATTTCTCAAATTGCTGCCGGCGAGGTGGTCGAACGGCCTTCTGCGGTCGTCAAAGAACTGCTTGAAAACGCACTTGATGCAGGTGCCAGCAGCATCACCGTCAGACTAGAAGAAGGTGGCGTGAAGCGTATCGCCATCACCGATAACGGGCGCGGCATTGCCCCGGATCAGTTACTGTTGGCACTGGCGCGGCATGCGACGTCTAAAATTATCTCGCTGGAAGAATTAGAAAACGTCGCCACCCTGGGTTTTCGCGGCGAGGCGCTGGCATCGATCGCCTCGGTGGCCGTGCTGACACTGACTACCCGCACCGCAGACGCCGCGCATGCCTGGCAAATTGAGAATGGCAAAATCACCCCCTCGTCGGGGGCTCAGGGGACAACCGTTGATGTTGCCGATCTGTATTACAACACGCCGGCGCGCCGAAAATTTCTTAAATCCGAGCAAACGGAATTTGGCCATTGCGCCGAGGTCGTCAGACGGATTGCCCTGGCACGGCCAGACGTTGCCTTTTCCTTATCGCATAACGGCCGCACCGTCGACCATTGGATGGTCAGTGCGATTGATAAGCGCAGTGCCACCATCCTCGGTGATGCCTTTGCCAACGCCCGGCTGGCGATCGAAGAAAGCGCCGGGCCTTTACGCCTGCATGGTTTCATCGGCTTGCCGACCGCCTCGAAAGGGCGCGCCGATGCGCAGTTCTTCTATGTCAACGGCCGCTTTGT
>JBBQNW010000167.1:0-5818 GCA_038330335.1 Burkholderiales bacterium
CCCCGTTCCTTATCAAGTAAGCGCCCAAACCCACACCCAAGAACGCTATCAAGTCGGCTATGCACAAAACCTGCGTGATGCCTTACCGAATGCCACCTTTGTCGCCTTTACCGGTACGCCGGTCTCATCAGAAGACCGCGATACCCGCGCCGTGTTTGGTGATTACATTTCGATCTACGACATGCAGCAAGCGCGTGATGATGGCGCAACCGTGGCGATTTATTACGAATCGCGCCTGGCTAAATTGGGCTTAAAAGCCGAGTCCTTGCCTGACATTGATGCCGAGGTGGATGAGCTGGCCGAAGATGAAGAAGACGATCAGCAAGCCCTACTCAAAAGCCGTTGGGCCGCATTAGAAAAAGTGGTTGGTGCTGAACCGCGCATACAGCAAGTAGCGGCTGACCTGGTGGCGCACTTTGAAGAACGCAGCAAAGCCCAAACCGGCAAAGCCATGATCGTCGCCATGAGCCGCGACATCTGTGCGCACATGTATAACGCTATTATTGCATTGCGCCCAGATTGGCATGATGAAGACCCGGAAAAAGGCGCAATCAAAATCGTCATGACAGGCTCGGCCAGTGACAAGCCCTTACTGCGACCGCACATCTATTCCAAGCAAATTAAGAAGCGCTTAGAGAAGCGTTTTAAAGACCCTGGCGACCCTTTGCGTTTGGTGATAGTACGTGACATGTGGCTGACCGGATTTGATGCCCCTTGCGTGCATACGCTGTATGTGGATAAGCCGATGAAGGGGCATAATCTGATGCAGGCGATTGCCCGCGTGAATCGCGTATTCCGTGACAAGCAAGGCGGGCTGGTGGTCGATTACATCGGCATCGCCAATGACCTCAAGCAAGCGCTAAAAGAATACACGGCCAGCAAAGGGCGTGGCCAGCCGACAGTTGACGCGCATGAAGCCTATGCTGTGTTGGAAGAGAAACTCGATATCTTGCGGGCTATGTTGCATGGCTTTGATTACCGCAGTTTTTTAACCGGTGGCCACGGCATGCTCGCAAAAGCCGCCAATCATATACTTGGTATTAAAGATGGTAAGCAGCGCTTTGCCGATATTGCATTGATGATGTCCAAGGCATTTACCTTGTGTTGTACTTTGGATGAAGCAAAAGCAGTGCGAGAAGAAGTGGCCTTCTTCCAGGCGGTTAAGGTGCTGCTGACTAAGAAAGAGATTAGCAGTAAGAAAAAAACTGACGAGGAACGCGAGCTGGCGATACGCCAGATTATCGGTTCCGCGATTGTCTCTGATCAAGTGGTCGATATTTTTAGCGCAGTCGGTTTAGATAAGCCCAATATCGGCATCTTGGATGATGATTTCTTAAATGAAGTGCGCAATCTACCGGAACGTAATCTCGCGGTCGAAATGTTGGAACGTTTGCTGGAAGGCGAGATTAAAAGCAAGTTCGCCACCAACGTCGTACAGAACAATAAATTCTCAGAGTTGCTAGCCAACGTCATCCAGCGCTACCAAAACCGCTCCATCGAAACCGCGCAGGTAATGGAAGAGGTGATCGCGATGGCGAAGAAGTTCAAGGAAGTAGCCGATCGCGGTGCCGACCTTGGCTTGAATTCAGATGAGTTGGCATTCTATGATGCATTGGCAAACAACGAAGATTCAGTACGTGAGCTAGGTGACGAAACCTTAAAGAAAATCGCCCATGAACTAGCAGATAATTTACGCAAAAACGCTAGCGTTGATTGGGCCGTGCGTGACAGCGTGCGCGCGCAATTACGCTTGATGGTGAAGCGGATTTTACGCAAATATAAATATCCTCCAAAAAAGCAGGAAGAGGCAGTATCGCTAGTATTGGCGCAGGCTGAATCTTTGAGTGCGGAGTGGGCGTAGCTATGTAAGTTGGTGACAAAATGAGGTGATGGCATGAATGAAATTTCACTTCCTATCCAAATTCTTATTTAGGTTTGGATAAACCTGGCCGGAGCTGAATGACGTCAAATTTTTACTTAACTCTGTCTTACCTATAGAGGGAAACCGGTTGAGAAATATGCAATGCTAAATAAACATGAAATGACTGCTAACACGGAATCTAACACGGAATGATTACTAAACTCTGAAGCAACAAAAAACCCGCATCAGCGTAAGCTAAAAGCGGGTTTTTCAAACGTCTTCGCATAAACAAAAACGAAATTCTGGTGGTGATAGGTGGACTTGAACCACCGACCCCAGCATTATGAGTGCTGTGCTCTAACCAACTGAGCTATATCACCAAGAAGCCTGAGATTATGCCATCGTGATTGACTCGTGTCAATATCAAAATGCGTTTTCAGGTCTGGTTTTGCTTGGCTGGCGCATTACTCCTGGGTGTTAAATTGCAAAGAGGCAAGGTTGGCGTAAATGCCGCCGTGGGCAACCAGTGAGGCGTGGGTGCCGGTTTCGACGATCTGGCCGTGTTCCATGACGATGATGCGGTCGGCCCGTTTTACTGTTGCCAGCCGGTGTGCGATGACGAGGGTGGTGCGGCCTTGCATGGCCACTTCCAGTGCGCCTTGTACCAGCCGTTCGGATTCGGCATCGAGTGCGCTGGTGGCTTCATCAAGCAATAACAATGGCGGGTTCTTGAGCAGGGCGCGCGCAATCGCGATGCGCTGGCGCTGGCCGCCGGACAGGCGTACGCCACGTTCCCCCAGGAAGGATAGATAGCTTTCTGGCAAGCGTTCTATAAATTCGTGGGCGGCGGCCATTTTGGCGGCGGCGATGACTTCGGCATCGCTGGCGTCGGCTCTGCCATAGCGAATATTTTCCATGGCATTGGCGGAGAAAATAATCGTGTCTTGCGGGACGATGCCGATGGTGTCACGCAGCACGTGTAAATCGAGCTGGCGGATATCGACGCCGTCTAAGCTGATGTTGCCTTGCTGCGGATCATAAAAACGTAGCAATAATTGAAATAACGTGGTTTTGCCGGCACCGGAAGAGCCAACCACTGCCACGGTTTCGCCCGGCATGACATTGAGCGATAAGTGCGCCAGCGCCTGGGTCTGGGGGCGCGACGGGTAGTGAAAGCCGATGTCCGATAAGCTCAGCCTGGCACCGCTGGCAGTTCTGGCAGGTAAGGGCAAGGGGCTGGCCGGTGATTGTATGCTCGATTGTACGGCCATCAGTTCCAGCAACCGTTCGGTAGCGCCGGCGGCACGTTGCGCTTCTCCCATGACTTCAGAAAGGGCGCCAATCGCGCCGGCCACAATAGCCGCGTAAAGAATGAATTGCCCGAGCTCGCCGCCGCTCATTTTGCCTTGCATGACCGCATGCGCGCCTAGCCACAAGACAAAGACGATGGCGCCGAACACCAGTAAAATCACCAGCACCGTCAGTAGCGAACGGGCGCGGATGCGGCGCATGGCGGTGTTAAAGGCATTTTCTACCGATGAAGAAAAACGTTGTGCTTCTAGCGGTTCGTGGGTGAAGGCCTGAACGGTAGGCATGGCATTGAGAATTTCACCCGCCATGGCAGAGGCGTCGGCGATCCTGTCCTGAGAATCGCGCGACAGCTTACGTACGCGGCGGCCAAAAAACACGATCGGCAGCACCACCGCGGTGAGCATGACGATGATGATGGAAGACAGTTTGGGGCTGGTCACAAACAGCATGATCAGGCCACCGATAAACAGCAATATATTGCGCAAGGCCATAGAAATGCTAGTGCCCACTACCGCTTGAATCAGGGTGGTGTCGGTGGTCAGGCGCGAGAGCACTTCGCCGGTTTGCGTGGTTTCAAAAAATTCCGGGCTTTGCGTGACGACATGTGAATACACGGCATTGCGGATGTCGGCAGTGACGCGCTCACCTAGCCATGACACCATATAAAAGCGTGCGGCGGTGGCAATGCCTAAAATAACGGCAACCCCGAACAGGGCTAAGAAGGTCAGGTCGACATGCTGAATGTTACGGTCGCTGCCGCCAAACCCCAGGTCGATCATTTGCCGGAAGGCATATGGAATTGTCAGTGTGGCGCTGGCGGCGACTAATAGTGCGATACCGGCCAGCAGAAACTGGCGTTGATACGGAAGTAAAAAAGGAATCAGCCCTTTTAAAGTCGAGATACTGCTTTTTGACGCAGAGGGAGTAGTCATAGACCGGAGTAAGGTGAATAATGCGTTAATAAGTGAAAGAGCTGACGTATTGTGTCAGCTTTCCGGGCAACCGGGGGCGTAGCGGACATCGGCATGGTTTTGTCTGTTGGCGGCCGGCGTTACGCTTACCATATCGACCCGGCCGGCATTTGCTGGTTTGCCTTCACGTGTAGCAATTCAGGCCGGTGAATGGTTAATCCAGAGCGGCCTGGCGTATTGTCAACAAAACCGGCAGCCGACGCGTTAAAACAGTCTTTCGCAGTGTTATCTTGCAGTGTTATCTATTTTAGGGCCGTCCATGTCAACTTTTCTCCATCTGTATTCCAGGCTGTTGCTTGCCTTTGCCGGCGTTTGTATGTTGGCCTCTGTCACTGGCTGCCAGAGCACGATGTTGCGGGTCAGTGACTGCAAGGCGGGCGACTGGGGCATGATCGGTAACAAAGACGGCGATCAGGGGCTGGCGCAAGGGTTTGAACAGCGCCGGAAATTTTGCGCGAATATCGATGAAGCTAAAATTAATCAGGAATCGATGAATTATTACCGTGCGGGCTGGGAGCAGGGAAATTTTCAGTTCTGGCGCCGCCTGGGTGAACAAGACGGGGTGGCCGCCAGGCCGGTGTCGCATTTTGCCGATCAGGCAGCGTCCGAGGCTGTAAAAAAGAACAATACCCCCTTGCATCAGTTGGCGTATCAGCAGGGCTGGAATAGCGGCAATGCTGACTACTGGCGCGGTCTTGGCGACCAGGATGGCGCGGCCGGACAGCCGGCTTCCGGCGAAAATGCGCGCGCCACTGAAGGCCAGGCAATCGGTTTTAACCGGCTGAGTTATCTGGAGGGATGGCAAGCCGGAAATCAGGCCTATTGGACCCGTTTAGGCTATCTTGATGCCCATGAAGGCCGGCCCGACAGTCTCATTCAACAGCATGTGGCGGCGGCCAGACAGGCCGGGGTGCAGCTGCGTGAAGATGCTTACCATGTCGCCTGGGATAAAGAAATTATCGAATATTGGAAAAAACTGGCCTGGGAAGATGCGACCCGGGGACGCGATGTAAACACCCGTCGCGCCGATGCAAAAAACCGCGGGTTAAAATTTTCCGAGCTGGAATATAAGCGTATGTGGGATCAGCGCCTGGTGCAATACTGGCAAGATGCCGGCAAAGATGATGGTTACGGTAAACCAAATCAGCTTGAAGAGAGAATGGCTAACGCCAGAAAAGATCAGGTATTCATCATTCCGCAAACCCGCGATCTGTATCAGCAGGCATGGGTAGAGCAAAATGCCCGTTACTGTAATGTGGATAACGCTTTCGCCTATGGCCGGCGCAATCACAGAATGGCGTTTGAAGTCTGTGTTGGCGCGCAGCAGAGCCGGGTGCGACGTGCCTGGGCCGGCGGGCAGGAATATGAAAGCGTGTTGCAGCAGCAAAGTTATCGTAATGATGAAATGCAGCGTTTAGGGCAACGCCGCGCGGAAGCAGAATCCCGCTTGGTGCATATCGAGCGCGATATGCGCAAAGACCAGGACGACAAAAACCGCGTCAAAACTACCGATACGGCGAATGTCGACCGGAAACGCGAACAAGAGAGGCAGGAGTTGCGCGAATTTTTGCGCCGGACGTATAGCGAATTTGAAGATCTGCGGCGCTGGAATTTCAGGTTTGAGCAGCAATTGCAGCAGATTAAGCGCGATATTTATCTCAACTGAGATCGTTCA
>JBBQNW010000168.1:0-5801 GCA_038330335.1 Burkholderiales bacterium
CTTTACGTCAGGTGGCCGATATTAAGGCATCTACCGGTGCCAACCAGATTAACCGGCGCGATTTAACCCGCGAAGTCGAATTGTCGGCCAATGTAGTCGGCCGTTCGGCCGGCGAAGCTAGTGCCGACGTGAAAAAGATGCTGGAATCTATGCAATGGCAACCCGGTTACCGTTTTAAGATGGGCGGCGCCAGTAAAAGTATGACCGAATCTTTTGGTTATGCCTTGTCGGCGCTGGCACTGGCCGTGATTTTTATCTACATGATACTGGCCTCGCAATTTGCCAGTTTCTTGCAACCGATCGCCATCATGTCAGCCTTACCGATGACCTTGATCGGCGTCTTCCTGGCATTGATGTTCTTCCGCTCGACGTTGAATATGTTCTCGATTATCGGTTTCATTATGCTGATGGGGCTAGTCACCAAGAATGCGATTTTGCTGGTCGATTTTGCCAACCAGACCCGCAAAGCCGGCATGGAAAGAACCGAAGCTCTGCTGGAAGCGGCGCATGTGCGCTTGCGTCCGATCTTAATGACGACCTTAGCCATGGTCTTTGGCATGGTGCCGCTGGCGTTTGCCCTGACCGAAGGTTCAGAGCAGCGTGCACCGATGGGGCAAGCGGTGATCGGCGGGATTATTACTTCCTCGTTGTTAACCCTGGTCGTGGTGCCGGTGATTTATACCTATCTGGATGATCTTGGTCAGTGGTTTACGCGAAAATGGGCCGGAAAATAGTAAAACTCAAGGCGGGCTTTGATAAAATGCGGCTTGTAGATAAAATTAACCAAGCCAGTTCACCAATTAGCTGCATCTCAACCGAGTAATGAAAATGAATATTGAACAAGCCCGCTTTAACATGATAGAACAGCAAATTCGCCCTTGGAATGTGCTTGATCAAGACGTTTTGGATATGTTAATGCTTGTTAAACGTGAGGATTACTTCCCGGAAAGTCAAAAAAGCCTGGCTTTTTTCGATACGGAATTACCTTTACCATCGGGCGTGATGGCACTGACGCCAAAAATTGAAGCGCGCATTTTGCAAGAGCTGACGGTTCAAAAAACAGAAACGGTCTTGCTGGTCGGTGCCGGTAACGGTTATCTGGCCGCATTACTGGCGCATCGCGCCAGACACGTCACGGTGATGGAAGCGATTCCTGAAATCAAAGCGCTGGCGGAAGACAATTTAAATAACAACGGCATCTTTAATGTCGATGTCGAATGGAGCGATGCTTTGCTGGCAAAAAATGCTGCCACCTTTGATGTCATCGTCGTCAGTGGTTCGCTGGAAGACATTCCGGAACAGTTGCAACAGCAACTGGCAATTGGCGGGCGACTGTTTGTCATCGTCGGCAAAGACCCGGTAATGGTGGCGCAGATCATCACGCGCGAATCTGAATTGTTTTTTAATACCAAAAAAATATTCGAAACCTCGGTGCCGCGTCTGTCACAAGCAATACCGGCGTCGACATTTACTTTCTGATATTTTTCAAGATCAGATCAGAAAGTAGTGGGGTTCAGTGGTACTGCAGGCTGCAGTACCACTGAAATAATCACCACTCTGCCCGATTATTCTTTAAAAAGAGCACAAGACCATATCTATGCAACACATTACCGCCCCGGAATTAGCGATTTGGCTGGCCGACAAGACAAAAAGCCCGCCATTCTTACTTGATGTCCGGGAACCTTGGGAGTTCGACACCTGTCACATACCCGGCGTCACATTGATGCCGATGCAAACTGTGCCGGCCAGGTTTCAGGAACTCGATCCGGATGCGCTGATTGTCTGTATTTGTCACCACGGCGGACGCAGTATGCAGGTGGCGAATTTTCTTGAACGTAATGGTTTTACGCAGTTAATGAATTTAACTGGCGGCATGCATTCCTGGGCGCAGCGAGTCGATACGACCATGGCCACGTACTAAGTTTTTCACCGGTTGTTGCATGTTAGCTGTTAGTCAAAAAAACTGACCTGTTTTCAGAACGGCTTCAGCACCATTTTTAGAATTATTATAGAACCATTACTTTCTCGGAGCATCCTATGTTACCCAGGCGCCATTCCCTTATTGCCAGCTTGCTAGCCACTGCCTTCCTGTCACTCAATGCCGGTGCCAGCGATCTGGTGCAGATCTATAATGCTGCGCTAGCCAATGATGCGCAGTTTGGCAGCGCCCGTGCTGCTCGGTTGGCCGGTCAGGAAAAATCAATACAGGGACGTGCCGGCCTGTTGCCATCGATTGCGCTGGGTGGTAGTGATGTGCGTGTCAAAGCAGACAATGAGCCAGACACTGGCAAAAATCAAAACGCGACCTTTTACACCAACACCTATGCCCTGACGCTGGCGCAACCGCTGTTTCGCTGGGCTAACTGGCAGCAATATGAACAAGGCAAGCTCGCTGTGGTTGCCACCGATGCGCAATTCGCCCAGGCCGAGCAGGATTTAATCGTCAGGGTCAGCCAGGCTTATTTTGACGTACTCACCGCACAAGACGTGCTGAAAACCTTGCAAGCGCAAAAAGTGTCGATTTCCGAGCAACTCGATTCTGCCAAGCGCAACTTTGAAGTCGGTACCCAGACCATTACCGATAGTCACGAAGCGCAGGCACGTTATGATTTAGTGACGGCGCAAGAATTTGCCGGGCAGGGCGATCTCGAAATTAAACGCGCTGCTTTGCAGCAAATTATTGGTAAAGATACCGGCAGTCTGGCATCGTTGAAAAGCGGCGTAAAAATCAGCGCGCCACAGCCAGAACGCATCGACGACTGGGTGAGTTCGGCCGAGAAACAAAATTTTGGGGTGCTTGCCTCAGAAGTGGCACTGGAGATTGCCAAACATGATATTTCCAGAAATCGCGCCGGTCATTACCCGACGGTCGATCTGATCGCCAGCACAGGGCGCACCGCCAACGGCGGGCAATATCTGGGCGGGACCGGGGTAACTAAACCGACCTCGATAGGCGTGCAGTGGAATATTCCTATTTTTTCAGGTTTTGCTGTCGATAGCCGTGTCCGTGAATCGATTGCCCTGGAAGACAAAGCCAGAAATGATCTGGAAAATACCCGTCGCGTGGCAGCCCAGGGTGCGCGTCAATCTTACATCGGGGTGGTGAGCGGTCTGGCCCAGGTAAAAGCCTATGAAGCGGCAGAGATTTCCAGTAAGTCGGCTTTAGAATCGAATAAGCTCGGCTACCAGGTCGGCGTGCGTATCAATATTGACGTACTCAATGCGCAGCAACAATTGTCGACCACTTATCAAAATCTGGCCAAGGCACGTTACGACACCATCATGAACGGCTTGCGCCTGAAGTCTGCCGCCGGCATTCTGAAAGAGACGGATTTGAATCAGATCAATGCCCTGTTAGAGCATTAATGCACTGATTTTTGTCAAGAGCACTGGCTTTTCAAAATGCCGTTCAGATCATCGCTGAACGGCATTTTTTATGCAAGACGATGATTGATCGTCACTTATTTGTTACAAATCAAATCTCACTACGAATGAATGAGTAAGACTGGTGTGACATAATTTATCTGCATGTACCTCAGGTGATCTGTTGACGATTGCCAGCGAAAGAAAAACTTCCTATGACTGACCTTGCCAAGACTGTGCCTGACAAAACTGCGCCTGAGCCCGCGGCAACTACAAGTGCTGCCGTAAACCTGGCCGGCAGCAAGCCTGCGAAAGAAAATACCTGGCTGAAACGCTGGCTGATACCGGCTTTGGGTTCGTTGCTGCTGCTCGCTGGCATCGTCTATTTTTTGCTACCGGTGGTGCTCGGGCCTAAAGTGAAAGTGTTTCAACTACAGCGTGGCGAGCTGATCCAGACGATTGTTGCCAGTGGCCGTATTGAGACGCCGGCGCGGGTCGATATCGGCACCCAGGTGACTGGTCGGGTGGCGTTGGTGCCGGTGAAAGAAGGGCAGACCGTGAAGGCGGGCGAGCTGCTGATTGAACTCGATGGCAGCGATGAAAAAGCGGCGCTGGTGCAAGCCACTGCGGCGGTGCACCAGGCTGAAGTCAAGCTCAGGCAGTTTCATGCGCAGACCCAGCCCATGGCCGAGCAAGCGCTGGCCCAGGCGCAGGCTAACTTGAGCAATGTGCAAAAACAATACGCGCGCACGCGTGATCTGGTGGCGCAGGGCTTCGTCGGTAAGGCCCAGCTAGATGATGTACAGCGCAATCTGGACGTGGCACGCAGCCAGCTCAGTAATACGCAGTTACAGTTGCAATCGGCCAAACCGGAGGGTAGCGATTATTTGCTGGCCAGTAGCGCCTTAGAGCAAGCGCGCGCCAGCCAGCTGGTGGCGCAGGCAAAACTGAACCATAGCAAGATCACGGCGATTGCCGACGGCGTGCTGATTTCGCGCGATGTCGAGCGCGGTGACATTGTTCAGCCCGGCAAGCTGCTGATGACTTTGTCACCGCTCGGACTGACCCAGTTACTGGTGCAGATCGATGAGAAGAATTTGCGTTATCTGCAACTCGGTCAAAGCGCGCAAGCGACTGCTGATGCCTATCCCGGCCAGAAATTTACCGCCCAGGTGGCGTATATCAACCCCGGGGTGAATGCCCAGCGCGGCTCGGTTGATGTGAAACTCACGGTGGCCGCGCCCCCCGCTTTTTTAAAGCAAGACATGACCGTATCGCTGGAAATCGAGGTGGCAAGGCGTAAGGACGCGCTGTCATTAAATGCCGAGGCCATCCATGATGCTGTCAGCGTCAGCCCGTGGGTCATGCTGATAGACCATGGTAAGGCCGTGCGGCGGCCTGTCACTCTCGGTGTGCGTGGCGATAAAAGCGTGGAAATAAAAAGCGGCCTGCGGGAAACGGATCTGGTCTTGCCGGCCACCGGTATTGTGCTGGCCGAAGGCAAGCGGGTGCGTGCGCAACCGGCTAAACCTATCGTAGCGACAGCGCTGACAGCGCATCCATGAACCACTTACTGCCATTTGAATGGATAGTCGCCACGCGTTTTTTGCGCGAAGGTCGCATGCAGTCGTTGTTTATCATTCTGGGCGTGGCGATCGGGGTCGGGGTGATTGTGTTTATGTCGGCTTTGCTGTCCGGCATGCAGGGAAATTTATTTCGTCGCGTATTAAGTTCGCAACCGCACATTACTTTAGAACGCCCGAAACAGCTGGCGACGCCAGTGCTGCAAGCCGGGGCCGGGCAAGTCATCAGCTCTACCGTACAAAAGCCCTCACAACGCATGAATATCATCGATCAGTGGCAAAAAGTGCGCGATCAGATGCAGACCCGCGCCGATGTCGTGGCCGTCTCTGCTACCGCCAGCGGCCCGGCCCTGGTGGTGCGTGGCAGCGCGACCCAGGCGATTTCTCTGGTCGGTATCGAACCGGATCACTATATTAAGATAGTGCCGCTGCCCGAAAAAATGCTCAGTGGTACTTTTCATATGACCAATACCGACATGATGATCGGTACCCAGTTAGCGGAAGATATGGGGGTGCAACTGGGTGATAAATTGCGTATCACGAATGCTAGCGGTGCTAACCTTACCTTGAACATCGTCGGTATTTTTGATCTTGGTAGTCGCGGTGCGAACCAGCGCACGGTGTATGTATTGTTGTCTACGGCGCAAAATTTGCTCAATATGCTGGGGGGCGTCTCTAGCATCGACATCACGGTGCGTGATCCGTATGCGGCAGAGCTGATTGCCTCGTCGATTGCCAACGCCACCGGGCTCAACGCACTGAGCTGGATCGCCAACAATAGCCAGTTCTTCCTGGGAATGCGGGCCCAAACCTATTCCAGTTTGCTGATCCGGGTGTTTGTCGCGCTGTCGGTGG
>JBBQNW010000169.1:0-5726 GCA_038330335.1 Burkholderiales bacterium
AATGTAAATGATCAGATTAAATACCTGGGCAGGTTATGTCCCGATCACCGGTGTTATGTTCTTCCTTCTGGCGTTAATGCCGGTCGCCGCCATTTCTTTTTTAGGATTTCATCTGATCATTTACATTCGCGCGCGACTACGTAAGTTTGTGCACGTTAAATCGTCGATGCCGAAAAGTAGGGAGTAATTCAGAAGTTAGTTACGATAGCGGTGATTGAGTAATGTGGGATATGCGCTGCATTCTTCGATTTTACATAATATAAATTATGCGAAGTTAAATGGTGTTCAATTTTTTTGACGCTCTGAACTAATTGCTATACAAGTGTGTTTCTGCAGATGTGCATAACAATTAGTTCCGTTATTCTGAACGACTTGCGCCTGAACAATGCCGTCTGCGACGCGCCTCATTGAAGACGACTTGTGGTTGGTTCAGCCGACGTCAATCCTGTCATCGTTAAATACTTTCCGTAACTGACGACGTCGTAATAACAGATACACGACCGGCACGACAAGCATCGATAACAAAGGCGCGGTGATCATGCCGCCGACCATTGGTGCTGCAATACGCTTCATGACTTCCGAGCCGGTACCATTCCCGAGCATGATGGGCACCAGGCCGGCAATGATGACGGCTACGGTCATTGCCTTCGGTCGAACGCGCAACACCGCACCTTCACGGATGGCATCGATTAAATCCTCTTCAGTGTTTTCCCCCTTTGCGATCCGATCTTCCCACGCCTGCTTTAAATATAGCAGCATGATCACACCGAATTCTGCAGAGACGCCGGCTAATGCGATAAAACCGACGCCACTAGCCACTGACAACTTGTGCTCTAACAACCAGAGCAACCAGATGCCACCCGCCAAAGCAAACGGTAAAGTTGCCATGATCAAGGCGGCCTCGTCAAAACGCTTGAAAGTCATGTACAGCAACACAAAAATAATTAACAACGTTGCTGGCACTACCACTGTCAATTTTTCGCTAGCCCGTTCCATATACTCAAACTGCCCTGACCAGGAAATCGAATAACCTGAAGGTAGTTTGACTTGCTTTATAACCACTTGCTGCATATCGTGCACTACTGAACTAAGATCACGTCCGCGGATATCAACATAGACCCAGCCAGATAGCCGGGCATTCTCACTCTTTAACATTGGCGGTCCGTCGTTGATACGTATCGTTGCCACATCACCCAGGCTAATTTGCGCACCGCGTTCAGTGAGGATAGACAACTGCCGCAGTTTCTCAACGGAGTCTCTCAGTTCACGCGGATAGCGCACATTGATGGGAAAACGCTGCAGGCCTTCTACCGTTTCACCTATATTGTCACCACCGATACCTGCCGAGACAATGCTCTGCACATCGGCAATATTTAAACCATAACGTGCCGCGGCGTCTCGATTAATATCCACGTCGATATAGCGTCCGCCATTTAGGCGCTCTGCCAGCGCAGAGGCGACGCCGGGGATAGATTTAATGACACGTTCGATGTCACTGGTGATGCGGTCAATTTCTTTCAAATCTGTTCCCGCCACTTTGACCCCGACCGGGCTTTTGATACCCGTTGCCAGCATATCAATACGATTACGTATGGGCGGCACCCAGATGTTCGACAGGCCTGGTACTTTGACGATGCGATCGAGTTCTTCCACCAACTTGTCGGGCGTCATACCGGCACGCCATTGGTCACGCGGTTTAAACTGTATGGTGGTTTCCAGCATTTCCAACGGCGCTGGATCGGTGGCGGACTCAGCTCGCCCTGCTTTACCAAATACGGTTTGTACCTCGGGTACGGTTTTAATCAGTCTGTCGGTCTGCTGGAGTAATTCAGCGACCTTGCCTGAGGATAGCCCCGGTAAAGCGGAAGGCATATATAAGAGATCACCTTCATCCAAAGGCGGCATAAATTCACCACCGAGGCGCGATATCGGCCAGATCGTGATGACCGCAATCACTGCTGCCACGACCAGCGTGGTTTTAGGAAAACGCAAAACAGCTTCCAACATGGGGCGATAGACCCTAATCAGGGTACGATTTAAAGGATTGGTATGTTCGTCAGGAATCCGGCCGCAAATCAGAAAACCCATTAAGACCGGAATCAACGTCACAGACAAGCCTGCTGCGGCCGCCATCGCATAAGTTTTAGTGAAAGCCAGTGGTGCGAATAGGCGACCTTCTTGCGCTTCCAATGTGAACACAGGAATGAAGGACAACACGATAATCAATAAAGAGAAGAACAATGCGGGGCCGACTTCCGCAGCGGCATCGCCAATGACGCGCCAATGCTCTTGCCCTGACAAGGTTTGGCCCGGATGCGCGCGATTCCATGCCTCGATATGTTTGTGGGCATTTTCTATCATCACCACAGCGGCATCCACCATAGCACCGACTGCAATGGCAATCCCCCCCAGAGACATGATATTGGCGTTCACCCCTTGGTAATGCATGATGATGAAGGCAGCCAGGATACCGACCGGCAGCGTCACGATAGCAACCAGTGCTGAACGCAGGTGAAATAGAAACAGAGCACATACTAGCGCGACCACAATGAATTCTTCGATCAGTTTTTCTTGTAGATGGTTGACGGCACGCTTAATCAGGCTAGACCTATCGTAGGTAGGAACAATTTCCACGCCAACCGGTAAGCCTGATTTGAGTATCTCTAATTTGGCTTTGACCGCAGCAATTGTTTCCAGCGCATTTTTGCCCGAACGCATAATGATGACGCCGCCAGCGACTTCACCTTCGCCATTAAGCTCTGCAATGCCACGGCGCATTTCAGGCCCGATTTGTAGGCGCGCCACGTCACCCAGTCGCACTGAAATACCGGCGTCGCTGGTCATCAGAGGAATTTTACGGAAGTCATCCAGCGATTTCAGATAACCCGAAGCGCGCACCATGTATTCGGCTTCGCCTAATTCGAGGACGGAACCGCCCGTTTCTTGATTGGCTTTTTGTATCGCATCAATGACCTTGCGGTGCGGGATATTGTAAGCACGCAATTTGTCTGGATCCAACACGATCTGATACTGACGCACCATGCCGCCTATGCTGGCCACTTCCGACACATTGGCGACCGATTTCAGTTCATATTTCAAAAACCAGTCTTGCAAAGCACGCAACTGTGATAAATCCATCTTGCCGGTACGATCGATCAGCGCATATTCGTAGACCCAACCGACGCCGGTCGCATCCGGCCCCAACGCGGTTTTTGCTTGCGGTGGCAAACGCGACTGCACCTGGTTCAGGTATTCCAGAACGCGTGAACGGGCCCAGTAAGGATCAGTGCCATCCTCAAATAAGATGTAGACAAATGAATCACCGAAGAATGAATAGCCGCGCACGGTCTTAGCTCCCGGCACCGACAACATCGTGGTGGTTAGCGGATAGGTCACCTGGTTTTCGACGATCTGCGGTGCCTGCCCGGGATAGCTAGTGCGGATAATCACCTGCACATCCGACAAATCGGGAATCGCGTCGAGCGGTGTGTGCGCCAACGACCAGATGCCCCATGCCGTCATCATCAGTGTCGCCAGCAGTACCAGAAAGCGATTGGTAATAGACCAGCGTATTAGCGTTGCTATCATGGCTTGCCTCCCCTCGCCTCAGACTTCATACTCTCTGTCATCTGAGATGGTGTCGTGGCTACAGGAGAGATACTGACGATCTGGAACTGACCATCTTTAACCGCCCGAATTTCAAAAGTAACCGCATCTCCAAGCGCGACATTTCTCGGTAGTCCAGCACTGGGCAACGTGAACCCCATCGTCATCGCCCCCCATTGCAAACTGGCGATAGGTCCGTGCGAGAGTGTAATTTCATTTTTATCGATTTTTTCGACTTTACCTTGACCCCGGTGCGTTGATACGACGGGCATGCTGGCATCTGAGGCCGGCATGTCATTCATGCGGCTTATCGTACCCTTCAGGCTGGCTTCTGAATCAATCAAGAACTGACCGGAGATCACGATTTTTTGCCCGACTTCAAGACCTTTTCGTATTTCAGTCAGTCCGTTCGCTTCAGCACCGATGTCGACATCAATTGGCATGAACTTACCCTCCCCTAAAGCGACCATGACGACAGTGCGTGTCCCTGTTTGAATGACGGCTTCGCTCGGTATCAGCAAGACTTCTTTATTGTTCGCAGAACCAAAATGCACCGTGATAAACATACCCGGAACTAATTGCGCTGCTCGATTAGTCAATTCAATCCGCGCCTTCAGGGTACGCGTGGACGCATTCACTTCAGGCAGGATAGTGCTGACTTTTCCTGTAAATACGCTACCGGGTAGCGACGGTGTGCGCGCATCAACAGGATTGCCTGCATGGATCTGAGCGACCGCACTTTCTGGTATCTCGGCATTGACCCAGACGGTACTCAGACCATTGATGCGGAACAGTGGTGCGCCCGTCATCACTGTCATGCCTTCTCTGGCAATCAGCTCGGCAATCACACCATTGTCTGGTGCTGTCACTGCGATACGCGTATGCACTTTGCCACTAGACTCGATCTGGCGAATCTGTGCATCACTCATGCCGACGAGACGCATGCGTTGGCGCGCGCCATCGAGCAAACTATGGAGCAAAGCATCGGCACCACTGCCTTGCATCCGTTTGACAGTCAGGTATTCTTCCTGGGCCGCAATCCAGTCTGGCACATAGAGTTCCGCCAACACCTGGCCTTTCTTGACGGGGTCAAGTGTGGCCCGGACATAGAGTTTTTCAACAAAGCCATTACTGCGTGCTTGGATCAGATTGACGTCGCGCTCGTTATAGCTGACGTTACCCACAGCCGTCAGCGCGGATGGCAACTTACCCTTCGTCACTTCAGCGGTGCGTATGCCGAGGTTTTGTTGTAGGCGTGGGCTGATGTTGACGCTCGCCCTCCCCTCATCACTAGCGTCCCCAGCATAAACGGGCACCAATTGCATATCCATGAAGGGCGATTTGCCGGGCTTATCAAATTTTTGAGCGGGAACCATAGGGTCGTGCCAGTACAACACTTTCTTATCAGCCGCTGCTGTGCTGGTGTCGCCTGATACCGTGTCTGGCTTAGCACCGGATCGCTGCATGCCAAGCGAATACATTCCATAGCCGCTGACACCGAGGACGCTGATGACCACCACCGTGAGTAGAGTTTTTTGATATTTCATTGCGCAGAACCCTTTGCGGTCGGAGCGTTGTGTTGTTCCGGTTGATTGATTTCGGCGTTATTCGCTGGTACTAAAAATTTGAGTTGTGCCCAGAGTCTGGCGGTCTCTGCTTGCAACTGTAAAGACTGAAGTTGGATCTCTATTTCATTGCGTCTGGCGCCAAGTACCTCGCTCAAACTGGATTTACCACCGCGATAAGCGGCGATCGTTGCCTGTATGCGTTGTTTGGCCAGTGGTATCAATTCTTGTTCAAATCGGATCACGCGTTCCTGATCGTTTTGCCATTCAATAAGCATGGTGCGCGTCTGAGCAACATGCTCACGTAGCATTTCATCGCTTTCGGCGTTGGCTTGTTCAACCATTGCCAACCTGGAAGACAGTTCGCGGTCTTGTCGATTCTTTTGATCAAATTGAAAAGGGATAGATAGACCGATAGAAAGCATATTGGAATACGTCGGGCCACGTTGTTGATAGGCAAGCTCAACCGTCCAATCTGATTTCTTATTGGCAAGTGCTAATTTCGCTTGCGTAACAGCAATCTCCTGCTGCTGCTTGAGTACAGCAATTTGTGGA
>JBBQNW010000170.1:0-5660 GCA_038330335.1 Burkholderiales bacterium
CATGTGCTAATTACACCTGAAGTCAGAGCGGTGTTGCAAGAGATTAGGAAACTTCCGGGCAGGAGAATTGCGGGTGATAACGCATTGCAGTTGTTAAGGAATCCTTACGCTTGTCTCGGGGATGACGCTAAAAATGTGTTAGACGAAGAACAGTTTCAGAGAGACAAAGAAGACGCTGACTTCTGTTTTTATCGCTTTCAGTTACATCCGGTCTTGTCGGGTGAACAGAAAATTATCGAAGTAAATCTCCAACTTACCCCGGTCTCATCGGCTACCTTGCCGTCTGAAGTCAAGGTGTTTGCAGATCCAGGTCAATTGCATCCCTTTGTTCTTGAGTTAAAGAAGAAATTAGCAATCGGCTTGCCTTGTGGTTTTTGGAAAGGGTATCAGTTGGAATTATCCGATCTCACCAACGAACAATTGTCGGGTTTGGAAGCACTATTAAATCGTTGGAAGAAAGAGCAACATGGTCAGTTTTTTGATCAGTTATTTGATTTGAGTAGTTATGGATCACGTGTCATCGGGATTGGTACTGCAGCGCCGATTACATCGCCCTATATTCAATCACAGTCGAAACAAAAATGGATCCCGGAGGAATTGCAAGCTGCAACACAGCAAGAAATCGCATTGTTTAGAAAGACAGAAGTGCATGATCCAGTCTATGTAGAGGAACTTAGGCAAAACATAGAAATTACTAGGTCAAAAAATCTCGATTCTGTAGCTATTCCAGGAACAAATAAAACGGTTCCTTTAGAAGCGGCCTTGGAGATTGAAAAACAGTGGTCATTTAAAGATGATGTAAAAGAAAAATCAAAGCTGAAGAGTGCTTCAACTGCTCCTAAATCGGTACTGTTGATTGAAAATAATATCGAGCTTGCCGGATTCGTTGCTCAAAGAGCGATGATGCTTAGCTTGCCAGATGGAGCTACCCCTAGACTTCCTCGTCTATTAAAGCCGGAGGTTGTTTTGCGTGAACACCAACTGTTTGGCGTTGCGCAATTACAGCATGTATTTGATTACTCACCGAACGATGCATCTGGCTATTTGTTGGCGGACGACATGGGTTTGGGTAAAACAATACAGTTACTAACCTTTATCTTTAGTCATCTCGAAAGTTCTCCTAATTCTCCACCAGTTTTAATTATCGCTCCTGTTTCATTACTCGATAATTGGGAAAACGAGATGCGTCGTTTTTTTGATGTAGGTATGTCGCAGGTGTTAAAGCTTTATGGTAGTGCACTTAATGCGATTCGCCTTCCTAAGAACCAACTACCTTCAAATGTACGAGATATGGGAATCTCTAATTTGCTCGTTCCCGGTTGGTTAGGAGATAGAAAAATTGTTCTCACTACGTATGAAACATTACGTGATCAGGAATTTTCATTAGCAAGGCAAAATTGGTCGATTGTTGTTTGTGATGAAGCGCAAAAAATCAAGAATCCAAGTGCACTAGTGACCCAGGCGGCTAAGGCTCTTCCTGCAAGGTTTAAAATTGCCTGTACTGGCACGCCCGTTGAAAACTCGCTTACAGATTTGTGGTGTTTGTTTGACTTTATTCAGCCCGGCTTTCTGGGAGCACTGAATGAATTTGGTAAAAAATTCCAAAAAATTGAAAGTGAGTCAGATGAAATTTATCAGAAAAAACTTGATGATTTACGCGAACTCATTAAGCCGCAATTGTTACGGCGAATGAAAAGAGACATTGCCAAAGATTTGCCGCCAAAACACGAGTCTAGAGAATGTAAGTCACTTAGCATGGCATCAAAGCAAGAGGCGTTATACCTAAGTGAAATCGCTGCATTTTCAAACCCAAATAAAATGGGAGCGAAAGGGCAGGTAGGTAATACAGCCATTCTGGGTCTGCTTCATAAAATGAAAATGATTTGTGCGCATCCCAGCTCAATTGATGCGACGATGGACTCCATAAGTGCGTCACCGAAGATGTTATGGACTTTGGATGAATTAAGTAAGATCAAAGTGAAGGATGAGAAAGTCATTTTATTCACCGAATTGCGCGAAATTCAACGTGCTTTACAGTTAGCAATCTTCGATAAATTTGGAATACATGTCACAGTAATAAATGGTGACACTAATTCTTCTAGTGAAAAAGCAGATTCACGTCAAAAGCTAATTGATCGTTTTCAAGAACAACAAGGATTTGGTGTGATCATTTTGTCGACGACGGCAGTCGGTTTTGGCGTCAATGTACAAAAAGCCAATCATGTGATTCACTTCACTCGATGCTGGAATCCTGCAAAAGAAGACCAAGCGACTGATAGAGCGTATCGGATTGGGCAGGAAAAACCGGTATACGTTTATTATCCTACCGTGACTACGCGATCTTTTGAAACTTTTGAACAAAAATTGGATAATTTGCTCAATCAAAAGAGGGCATTGGCAGACGATATGCTTCGAGGAACTGGGGATATCGATATTCAACAATTGGCTAGCACTTCTTGAGTTTAGGGATTAGCTTCAGAATGTAGAAAATTTTTCTTTCAAATTATTTTAAAGGGCGGTATGTCAGTAGTATTAAAGCGTTACTTTAATATTTTAAAGATGTTATCGAAAGATAGATCGCTAAAGATGATCCGCCATCATTAAACCTGAAGAATAAAATTGTCATATTCAGAAGGCACTGCCAGCGCTACACAGCGGTCACTGCCTTCTCTTCAAAAAAAGTATCGAAATGCCGCACTGTGTGGGCTTTTGAAAAAATTTGAATGTATGAATGTTCGCACTGAGCCTACTTTTACAACTACATCAAGAATCTATGAATCATTCTTTGGGAGAAACATCGTGAAAAATATTTTTGTCGTCTTGGTCACGTCCGTACTTTGTAAGCAACCAGCCGCTCCACCTGGCAAGCGCGTTTAAGGTTGGGTAGAGCTCGCAAACGGCAGCAAGGAATCGATCTGGCTGTTTGGGCAGGTCGGTAGTTTTTCGAGCGTTTCAGTAAGCCAGCGTAGCGGTTCTAGGTTGTTGAGTTTCGCCGTAGCGAGCAGACTTTGGATCGCGGCGGCCCGTTTTCCGGCCCGTTCCGAGCCGGCGAATAACCAGTTCTTTTTGCCGACGGCGATCGGGCGGATGGCATTCTCTACCGGGTTGTTATCGATAGGCAGCGTGCCCGACTCGGCGTAGCGCGGTAGCGCCGGCCAGCGCCTGAGCGCATAATCGATCGCCTTAGCGGTGCCACTACCGGTGGCGACGGTCTGGCGTGTCGCCAGCAGCCAGGCGTGCAACGCGATCAGCACTGGCTTGGCTTGCTCCTGGCGTAATTGCCAGCGTTGGGCTGGCGTTATTGCACTGGCCTGCTGCTCGACGGCATATAGTAGGCCGATGCGACGCAAGGCCTCAGCCGCAATCGGGCTGCCGTTGGCGGCATGCAGCTCAAAGAATTTGCGTCGCACATGCGCTAGGCAAGCCAGTTCGCTCACGTCTTTCCCGAACATGGCCTTGTAGCCGCTATAGTCGTCTACCATCAGCTGGCCTTTCCAGCCCAGTAGAAAGGCGCGTGCGTGCGCGCCGGCGCGCCCAGTCTGGTAGTCGAAGACGACGATGGGCGGCCCTTCATCGAGAGGATTGGAGCGGTAAGCCCATAGGTAAGCGTGGCGGGTCTTCCCCTGCCCGGGGTCGAGTTGACGCACCGGTGTTTCGTCGGCGTGCAGACAGGGGCGTTGTCTGAGCAGTTCCGCCAGCCGTTCGCTTAAAGGCTGCAGCGCCACACCGATCTTGCCTATCCATTCGCCCAAGGTAGAGGTGGCCAGTGGCACGCCTTGGCGCGCACCGATCTGCGCGATGCGATACAGCGGCAGATGATCCGTGTATTTGCTCACCGCCACCCAGGCCAGTAAGCCCGGTGCGGCCATACCAGCATCGATGATGGCGGGTGGAATCGGGGCGGCGGTGACGGTTTCGCAAGCGCGACAGGCGTACTGAGGGCGGATGTGGCGGTGCACGAAGAAACGTGCCGGTTCGACGTCGAGTTGTTCGCTGATATCCTCGCCAATCTTGACCAGATCCTTGTCGCAGGCGGCGCACTGGCAGGATTCTGGTTCGTGCCGATGCTCAATACGCGTTAATTCTGCTGGCAAAGGCTGGCGGCCAGCACGGCTGCGCGGGCGCTTGGTCACACCGTCGGTATCTTCTGGCTGAGCCAGTTCGGCCTCAATCGCGGCGAGGTCGGCATGCATCGTTTCTTCAAATAATTCGCGCTGCTCGCCGCTGAAGGCTTCACTCTTATTACCGAAACGCAGCCGGCGGTAATACGCCAGTTCCAGCGTCAAGGCGGCGATCTTGCAGTCCTTGCTCACTAGCAGCTGTCTGGATTTCTCCGCTTGTTCAAGCAAGGCGCGCACCTCGGCGATCACGGCGGGATCGTGTTGAGAGCGCGTCAGTTCAGTGAGTAAATCCATACCGGGATGTTAACCGAGTCGGACGACGTTTACAATCGCTTTACAGTTGCCAATGCGCTGGCGGCGGTGCCGACAAACGCTGCCAGTCGACACCGGCAACGAGCCATTGCCATTGGGCTTGATCGAGTGTGCAGAGCGCTGCACCGGCTTGCGGCCAGACGAAGCGTCCGCGATGCAGGCGACGTTGACTGAGCCATACCCCCGCGCCATCCCAGACCAGTAGTTTGATGCGGTTGCCGCGCTTATTGCTAAACGCGTAGGCACTGCCATCGCAGGGTGCTTTGCCCAGTGTTTGCTGAACCCGTAATGACAAGCCGTCGATACCCAGACGCATATCAATGGGATCGACCGCCAGCCAGACCTGTGATGGTTGCGGCATCATGGCAAGCTGCGCAAAATCGCCGCTAACCAGATCGGCTCGACACTTGAGGGTAAGCACAATTCCCATCCTGCCGGGCTGCGCAATACGATGGCATGATCATGGCGCTCGCCGCTCACCTGTAGCGGCACCAGCTTCAGAGGCGCGGCCACTGGTTTCAAGCTCTGTTTACCCTCAGTCGCACTGCCAGATAATTGTCTGCGCCAGTAATCAAACGTCGTGTACTTGAAGGCCTTGCGCTCGCAAAAAACCCTTTGTGAAAGACCGCTCAATTCCCACTGTTGAATACGTTCTGCCCAGATGCTTGCCTTCGTCGCGCTGCCCGTCATGTCTATCCTCCCAAATTAAAGTGAGAGAGTTTGCTCACTTCGTATAGGAATAGCTAGGTGGGGTGGCTGGCTGCTTACGCCGTTGCTTAAAGCGGTGATGCCGTACTTGCCAACGTAGTCGTTTGCCGTGCTGCCGACCAGCGAGTTGCTGCTTGAGACCACGCCGCTGACCCCGCTGCTGCCGTTGCCCCAGGTCACAGCGCCGACATTAGCAACAGTGCCGTTGTCCCAGTTGTTCGAGCGCACCACGTAGTTACCGTTGCTTAAAGCGGTGATGCCGTAGTTGCCCACACTGTCGTACGCCGTGCTGCCGACCAGCGAGTTGCTGCTTGAGACCACGCCGCTGACGCCGCTGCTGCCGTTGCCCCAGGTCACAGCGCCAGCATAAGTAGCAGTGCCGTTGGC
Source organism: Burkholderiales bacterium (assembly GCA_038330335.1). GTDB lineage: Bacteria > Pseudomonadota > Gammaproteobacteria > Burkholderiales > Burkholderiaceae_D > Undibacterium. The sequence goes on from JBBQNW010000170.1 coordinate 5,529, forward strand.
CCAGCCATCCGAGCCCACCACGTAGTTGCCGTTGCTTAAAGCGGTGATGCCGTAGTTGCCCACACTGTCGTACGCCGTGCTGCCGACCAGCGAGTTGCTGCTTGAGACCACGCCTCTGACCCCGCTGCTGCC
>JBBQNW010000171.1:0-5577 GCA_038330335.1 Burkholderiales bacterium
GCCTACGCACTGATGCCAAACGTCAAAATCATTGCCCCGTGGCGTGAGTGGGATTTGCTGTCCCGTGAAAAACTAATGAAATACGCAGAAGATGCGGGTATCGAGATCGACCAGAAGCACAAAAATGGCGGTGCGCCCTACTCGATGGATGCCAATTTGCTGCACATCAGCTTCGAAGGCCGTCACTTGGAAAACCCGAGTGCCGAAGCCGAAGAGTCGATGTGGCGCTGGACTGTCAGCCCTGAACAGGCACCGGACACGCCAGAATACCTGGACGTCGAATTCGAAAAAGGAGACATCGTTGCCCTGAATGGCGTGCGCATGTCACCTGCCACCGTCCTGACAGAGCTAAATCGTCTGGGTGGCAAACACGGGATTGGACGCCTTGATCTGGTAGAGAACCGTTACGTTGGTATGAAATCACGCGGCTGCTACGAAACCCCTGGCGGCACCATCATGCTGCGTGCACACCGTGCCATTGAATCGATTACTTTAGACCGTGAAGTCGCACATCTGAAAGACGATCTGATGCCACGTTACGCGTCTATGATTTACAACGGTTACTGGTGGGCGCCGGAACGCGTCGCACTGCAAACCTTAATCGATCATACTCAACTGACCGTCAATGGCTGGGTGCGTCTGAAACTGTACAAGGGCAATGTCATTACCGTTTCGCGCGATTCCAAAACCGATTCACTGTTCGATATGACGATCGCGACGTTCGACGAAGACGGCGGCGCATATAACCAAGCCGATGCGGGTGGTTTCATTAAACTCAATGCGCTGCGCATGCGTATTGCGGCAAACGCAAGGGCAAAACGCGGTTCCTGAATTGGCATTTAATTAAAACATTATGCAGCTCAATGGACGCATTCATTGAGCTGATTTTTTATATAAGGACATACAATGACTACTCAATTTGACCAGGTTAGCGTTATCAAGCAAGCCAATATTTATTTCGATGGCAAATGTGTTTCGCACACGGTTTTGTTGGCTGACGGTACTAAAAAAACCATAGGCGTGATTTTTCCTTCCAGCCTGGTATTTAATACCGGCGCAGCAGAAATCATGGAACTGAACGCAGGAAAATGCCGTATTCGCATTCAAGGCGAAGATGCTTGGGCCACCTACCAAGGCGGTCAGCAGTTTACTGTCCCGGCCAATTCCAGCTTCGATATAGAAACACTGGAAACCCTGGATTATGTTTGCCATTTCATTTAAAACTAGTGCCTGAGCCGGGATAAAATTTCCACAGCAAAACCCCATACCCATGCGGCTTCCGGTACAAAAATAGCCGGCAAGACGCATGAAGATTGGGTTCTCAGACTTCCGTCATGTTAACAACTCTGAAGCAGATTTGTTAGGATATTCAGACTCAGACTCAGACTCAGACGAAGACCGGCTCCACTTCCAATCTCACGTCAAACTGCGCCAACACATCAGCCTGTATGTGTTGTGCTAACTGACGGACCTCGGCACCCGTGACGCCGCCAAGATTGACCAGAACCAGCGCCTGCTTCGGGTAAACACCGGCGTTCCCCAGACGCTTACCCTTCCAGCCACACTGCTCTATCAGCCAACCAGCCGCCAGCTTGTAGCCGCCGTCCGCTTGCAAATAACTCACCATCGCAGGGTAAAGAGCAAGCAGGCGGTCGCGCACGTCGGCAGCGACAATAGGATTTTTAAAAAAACTTCCGGCGTTTCCTATGACAGCAGGGTCAGGCAATTTACTTTGCCGAATAGAAATGATGGCATCGCTAATGTCTTTCGGAGTGGGCTGAGAAATATTTTTCGCCGCCAGAATTTGTGCGACATCGCCATAGTTGACGCGTGCCTGCCATGCTTTTGGTAAGGCAAATGTGACATCCAGGATCACCATACGGTCTTGATATTCGCGCTTAAAAATGCTGTCGCGGTAAGCGAAGCGACAATCCGCTTTCGTTATTGTAACGGTGTCGCCGCTCAGAAAATCAAAGGCAGTCAGATGATGGAAATGATCCTGCAGCTCGGCGCCATAGGCGCCGATATTCTGTATCGGTGCAGCGCCAACGGTACCGGGAATCAGGGAAAGGTTTTCTAATCCACCCAGCCCTTGCTGCAAAGTCCATAAAACAAATTCATGCCATATTTCCCCTGCCCCGGCACCGACATACACATACGACGCATCTTCCTCCACCACACGCTTACCCATCAGAGCAATCTGCAGCACCAGGGCATTGACGACCTCTGGCAAGACGACGTTACTGCCACCACCTAATAATAAGCGCGGCAACGCCGAGAGCTGAGTATCAGCGCGCAATTGCACCAACTGCTCAGCGCACCCTATCTTCAGAAAGGATTGCGCTGTTGCTGCAATACCAAAGCTATTGAGTGCTTGCAGGGGAATATTTTTTTGCAAAGAAAGTGGCATAGTCATAAGGGCAGAATTATAGACGTGAATAGTGACGAATAGACGTTAGCTTGTAGCGCGCTTTTGTTAAAATACGCGCATAGTTATCCAAATTATTTTAAATTACCAAGGAATAAACATGCCCTCATTTGATACTGTCTCTGAAGCCAATATGGATGAAGTAAAAAATGCGATCGTTCAGACGAATAAAGTCGTCACCAATCGCTTCGATTTAAAAGGCACCAGCGCCAAGGTTGAGCTGAAAGAAAAAGAGCGTGAAGTGACTATTTTCGGTGATTCTGAATTCCATCTGGAACAGATCATGATCGAAGTTACCCAGACCATGGGCAAGCGCGGCGTCGACGTGCGTTTTCTCGACGCGGGCAAGGTAGAGAAAATTGGCGGCGATAAAGTTAAACAAGTTATCAAAATCAAGAATGGCATAGAAAGCGATGCTGCAAAAAAAATCGTCAAGACGATTAAAGATAGCAAACTCAAAGTCCAGGCCAGCATACAGGGTGACGCCGTGCGTGTGACCGGTGCCAAACGCGATGATTTACAAGACGCCATGGCAATGCTGCGCAAGGAAGTCAAAGATTTGCCGCTGGAATTTAATAACTTCCGCGACTAAATCAGATCACCGCCATCCACGCTCATCACCCATAGGCGGTTTGTACAATGAACATACTCATCACGCTGCTCTGTCTGTCAGGCTTGACGTTTTCTGCCCACGCTGCAGAGATCGGCGTGGTCGGTTTATTTCCAGGTAAAGCGGTGCTGGTAGTGGATGGTCATGCCCCGAAAATCTATGCTGTCGGCAGTGCCATAGGCGAAGGCGCGCATCTGCTTAGTGCCGACAATACAACGGCAACGATAGAGGTCAATGGCAAGCGTCAAATCTTGGCAATGGGCCAGTATGTCCACCGTTCTGCGCCCGGCAGCAGTAACAGCATCAGCTTACAAGCCGATTCCCGTGGCCACTTCACGGCAAAGGGGCAGATCAACGGTGGCAGCACTTTGGATATGCTGGTCGATACCGGCGCCAGTGTGATTGCCATACCAGCGTCAGATGCCAGACGCCTGGGCATCAACTATAAGAGTGGCCGAATAGGCCACGCCAATACGGCCAATGGTGTCGTTACCGTGTATATCGTTAAACTTGATTCGGTCCGGATTGGCGATGTCGAGCTCAATCAGGTGGAGGCCATGATCCAGGAAGACGGGTTACCCATTACCTTGCTCGGCATGTCTTTTCTGAACCGCATGGACATGCGCAGAGATGGTGCACAGATGACATTGACCAAACGTTTTTAACACCTGTTTGCAGATACGTTAACAGGTACAAAATTACACCGGCGGACCAACACGCTCCGCCGGAACCATCATGCTTACTCAGCCTGCTTCAGACGACGCTGTTTCACCGCTTCGGCCAGGCCTTCCAGTACTGCGATACTTTCATCCCAGGCGATGCAGCCATCGGTCACCGACTGGCCATACACCAATTCTTTACCGGCGACCAGATCCTGGCGACCAGCCACCAGATTTGATTCAATCATGACGCCCACAATACGGGTATCGCCAGCAGCAATCTGCGCCGCGATATCGGCGCAGACCGGAATTTGATTGGCCGGGTTTTTAGAGCTATTGGCGTGGGAGGCATCAATCATCAGTCTTGAGGCCAAACCGTTAGCGGCAATATCCTTGCATGCCGCATCAACGCTGGCAGCATCATAGTTAGGCGTCTTACCACCACGTAAAATGATATGACAATCTTCATTCCCGTTCGTCGAGACAATAGCAGAATGGCCACCTTTGGTGACCGACAGGAAATGATGCGGTTGGGAAGCTGCCTTGATGGCATCCACCGCAATCTTGACATTGCCATCAGTGCCATTCTTGAAGCCGACCGGGCAAGACAAGCCGGATGCCAGTTCACGATGGACTTGTGATTCGGTAGTGCGTGCACCGATCGCGCCCCAACTGATCAGATCGGCGATATATTGCGGGCTGATCACATCGAGGTATTCGGTTCCTGCTGGCAAACCGAGCTCATTAATATTGAGCAGCAATTCGCGCGCGATACGCAAACCGTCATTAATCCGGAAACTATTGTCCATATACGGATCATTAATTAAGCCCTTCCAGCCGACCGTGGTACGTGGCTTTTCGAAGTACACACGCATCACAATTTCTAGCTCACCGGCGAAACGCTGACGCTCTTTCACTAATTTTTGCGCGTACTCCATCGCTGCCTTGGTGTCATGAATAGAGCAAGGGCCAATCACCACCATCACTCTGTCATCCTGCGCGTGCAAAATACGATGCAATGCCGTTCTGGCACTGGCCGCGGTCTCGGACGCCTTATCAGAACAGGCAAACTCGCGGATCAGATGTGATGGCGGAACCAACTCTTTCATTTCCCGTATGCGTAAATCATCAGTGCGTTGCATGTTATTTCCCGTTCATGATTAAATTAATAATTTAAAAAAATACTTCAAAAATACTTCAAATGTAATGAGGCAAAAAAAAACCGCCTGTGCGGGCGGATTTTTTAGATTTGATATGTTCTGATCTTGCTTTTACGTGAGCTTACCGCTTCTCCACCGCCTCTAGGTTGGAATAGCTAAAGTAAAAATAAAAGTAAAATCGTGCAAAAGTCATGACTAGCTCTTCAAATCTGGTGGATTGACTATAACAATATTTTACGTGGCTTGGCAAGGTTTTTGTTTAATTTTATTCAGCAAGCAAGCGAATAAGCCTTACTTCACCGCGTTAACAGGTTAACCTCAGCAAAAGCATTATGCAGTGCCACCGACTACCAGGCCATCAATCCTCAGCGTAGGTTGCCCTACACCAACCGGGACACTTTGCCCCTCTTTGCCGCACACCCCAACCCCCGGATCAAGGCGCATATCGTTGCCTATCATGGAAACACGGTTTAAGACATCGGGGCCGTTTCCAATCAAGGTCGCGCCCTTAACTGGATAGGTGACCTTGCCGTCTTCAATCATATACGCTTCGCTGGCGGAGAAAACAAATTTGCCGTTGGTGATATCGACTTGGCCACCGCCGAAATTAACCGCATATAAACCATTTTTAACCGATGCCAAAATCTCTTGCGGGTCTTTATCGCCTGCCAGCATATAGGTATTGGTCATACGCGGCATAGGCAGATGAGCGAATGATTC
>JBBQNW010000172.1:0-5526 GCA_038330335.1 Burkholderiales bacterium
TACGCGACGGCATGGGCCAGTCGCAGCGCAATCACAAGGACGTGATGGATACCGTGATCACCAATGCGGTTATTCTGGATCATTGGGGCATCGTCAAAGCCGACATCGGGCTAAAAAATGGCTTGATCGCCGCCATCGGCAAAGCCGGCAATCCTGATATTCAGCCCGGTATCAGCATGGCGATAGGCGCTGCCACTGAGATCATTGCCGGTGAGGGCATGATCGTCACCGCTGGCGGTATTGATTCGCATATTCACTTCATCTGCCCGCAACAAATCGAAGAAGCCTTGATGAGCGGCGTGACCACCATGCTGGGCGGCGGCACCGGACCGGCAGTCGGCACTGCCGCCACTACCTGTACGCCGGGGCCATGGCATATTCATTCAATGCTGATGGCCGCCGACGCTTTTCCGATGAATCTGGGTTTTTTGGGTAAAGGTAATGTTAGCCTGCCATTGCCACTAGAAGAGCAAATTCTGGCCGGTGCGATTGGCCTGAAGCTGCATGAAGACTGGGGCAGCACGCCCGCCGCCATAGACAACTGCCTGGCCGTAGCCGAGCGTTACGATGTGCAGGTAGCGATTCATAGTGACACCTTAAACGAGGCTGGTTTTTTAGAGCATACGCTGGCAGCGTTCAAGAATCGCACCATCCATACCTTTCACACCGAAGGCGCGGGAGGCGGCCATGCGCCGGATATTATCGCTGCCGTGGGGGAATCGAATGTTTTGCCATCGTCCACCAATCCAACCCGCCCGTACACCGTCAATACGCTGGACGAACATCTCGATATGCTGATGGTCTGCCACCATCTCGATCCGGCGATTGCCGAAGATGTGGCGTTTGCCGAATCGCGCATCCGGCGCGAAACCATCGCCGCCGAAGATATTTTGCATGACTTGGGAGCGATTTCGATGATGTCGTCTGATTCCCAGGCCATGGGGCGCGTCGGTGAAGTGATCATGCGCACCTGGCAGACTGCTCACAAGATGAAAACGCAGCGAGGTGCTCTGCCAGAGGACAACCAGCGCCATGATAATTTCAGGGCCAAGCGTTATATCGCCAAATACACCATCAATCCTGCGCTTACGCACGGCATTGCGCATGTGGTCGGCTCGCTCGAAGTGGGCAAGATCGCCGATATCGTGTTGTGGAAACCGGCTTTCTTCGGCGTCAAACCCAGCATGATTGTCAAAGGCGGCATGATCGCTGCTGCGCAGATGGGTGACCCGAATGCATCGATACCGACGCCACAGCCGGTACACACCCGCATGATGTTTGCTGGCTTTGGCGGCGGCTTGAAAAAGTCTTTTACCTTCGTTTCGCAGGCAGCCTTGGATGCCGGTATTGGTGCGCAACTGCAATTAAGTAAAACCCTGATCGCTGTTAAAAACACCCGCAATCTGCGCAAGAGCGACATGATTCATAACGGCGCTACACCAAAAATGGAAGTGGACCCAGAAACCTACGAAGTCCGCGCGGACGGCGAATTACTGGTTTGCGAGCCCGCTAAAATTTTGCCGATGGCGCAACGGTATTTTTTGTTTTAAACCCGCCATTACCGAAAGCAATTTCAGAACCGGATGTTATGTAGATTAATGCAGAAACTAAATGCAGACATCGTATTTGCCAACCACTTTCAGAATGCTAAATTCAGAAGCCAAATCAGAAATCATGTTAACACTACACACAAAAATCGAGCAGGCAGAACAAATTGCCGCGCAATTAGTCTTACCGTATGAACTACGTGAAAAAAGTCGCCTGCGCGCTACCATGAGTAATGGTGAAGAGGTTGCCGTGTTCACCTTACGCGGTTCGGTCATGCGCGACGGTGATTTAATGAGCGGCAATGACGGCCGCGTGGTGCAAATCATCGCTGCCCGAGAGCCGACCTACCGGGTGGAATGTGCCAGTGCCTTTACGTTGTTGCGCTGTGCTTTTCACCTGGGTAATCGCCATACCCAGGCCCAGCTTGGCGATGGTTTTTTACGGATACGGCAAGACAGCGTACTTAAAGACATGCTGCAGGGCTTGGGGGCGCTGGTCACCGAAGAGAACGCCGCATTTGAGCCTGAATCCGGGGCCTATGGTGGCGGCCATCAGCATGGCGGCGACGCCATGCATCCGCACAATCCGCTGGCACCGATTCCTGTGCGTCAGCGCATTCATCGCCCGTCTGACACTCAATAACCGCGATGATGCCATCTGCCGCCTTACTGCATTTGCTGCAACTGGCCAGTCCTTCTTTGCCGATTGGTGCTTACAGTTATTCGCAAGGTCTGGAGGCAGCCATCGAGAATGGTTCTGTCAGCGATGCAGTCAGCGCGCGTGCCTGGATTGTCGATCATCTACTTCTGGTCGTCAGTTATTTTGAAGCGCCGATCTTGTGGCGTCTGCTGCACGCCTTTGCGGCGCGTGATGGCGACGCGGTGCAGCGCTGGACCGAATGCTTTATCGCCGCGCGCGACACGGCCGAATTTCGCGCTGAAACCATACAGATGGGATATTCGCTGGGCAAGCTGTTGACGGATTTAGCCATCGCCGATGCCAGCGCGCTTGCCATTTTACATAGCCAGGCAGAAATCCCATTGCCGACAGCGCTCGCTTGCGCCGCCGTCGCCTTGCAAGTGCCGCCAGAGGCCGTGTTGCTAGGCAGCTTGTTTTCCTGGGCAGAAAATCAAGTTTTGGTCTGCGTGAAATCAGTACCGCTGGGCCAGGTGTCTGGCCAGCGTCTTTTGCTTTCGCTGCGGCCTGAGTTGGAGTTGGCGGCGCGTACCGCACAGCAATTGCCCGATGATGAATTATCCAACTGGGCCCCCGGCTTGTCACTATTATCGATGCAGCATGAAGTGCAATACAGTCGCCTGTATCGGTCTTAAATTTTCTTTATTGACCTTACTCATTGACCTTATTCATTGACCTTATTCAATTCCGATTACGGCAATACACATACTCATTTTAAATAACTCATTTCAAATAAAAATCATGACTAGCCAAAACACCCACACCGCCAACCCCTTGCGCGTTGGTATCGGCGGACCGGTCGGTTCCGGTAAAACGGCTCTCTGTGAATTGCTCTGCAAACGCATGCGTGAGCATTACGACATGGCAGTCATCACGAACGATATCTATACCAAAGAAGATATGGAAATTTTGTTGCGTGCCGACGCCTTGCCGGCCGAACGTCTGATGGGTGTGGAAACCGGCGGCTGCCCGCATACCGCCATCCGCGAAGACGCCTCGATTAACCTCGAAGCGATCGCCCGTATGAGCGCCGATTTTCCTGATCTAGACCTAATCCTGATCGAATCAGGCGGCGATAACCTGGCCGCTACCTTCAGTCCTGAATTATCTGATCTGACGATCTATGTCATAGACGTGGCTGGCGGCGAGAAAATTCCGCGCAAAGGCGGCCCCGGCATCACCCGTTCTGATTTGCTGATCATTAACAAGACCGATCTGGCACCGTATGTGGGGGCCAATCTTGATGTCATGGCGGCAGACGCCAAACGCATGCGCGGCGAGCGGCCTTTTGTATTCACCAATCTGCGCACCGGCGAAGGCTTGGAAACCGTAGTGGCGTTCATACAAAAACAGGGCTTGCTAGACCAGGCTTAATTTAGGCTGAATCCAGGCCAATGTAGCGCCGTGTCAGTTCGGGCTTACTTTTCTATTTATTTGTTGTTTAGCTTTTTACTCGCGTTAATTCATCATCATTTCCCATCCATGGAGAAAAACATGACTTCTTTACTTAGACACAAAACTGCCCGTCTGGCGACGATCATGGGCTTAATGTTAGTGGCGCTACCCGCTTTGGCGCATGTTGACGCCAGCCATGCCGTGAGCAGCTTTGGCTCCGGTTTTTTACATCCGTTGACGGGTCTGGATCATCTGCTGGCGATGCTGGCAGTGGGTATTTGGGCGGCACAACACCGGCGTCCATTTATGTGGGGATTGCCTCTGGTGTTCCCCATGATGATGGTATTGGGGGCGAGTATCGGCATGAGCCCCGAATGGAATAGCGGGTTTAGTGTTGAGGCCGGGATTGCCGTCTCGGTTTCTGTGCTGGGTCTGCTAATTGCCTTTTCCGTACAGCTGCCGCTTCTGGCCAGTGCGGTCTTAGTCGCCTTGTTTGCGCTGATGCATGGTTATGCTCATGGCGTTGAATTGCCTGCGACGGCATCGGGCATGCTTTACGCTGCAGGCTTTATTCTTTCCACCGCACTGATCCAGCTGTGTGGCTTTGCTGGCAGCGTTTGGATGAATAAAAAAATAGCCACAAGAGCAATACGTCTGACCGGTGCCGGGATCGCATCGATAGGATTAGTTTTTTTAGTAAGCCTGGCATAAAGGCATGTTTTTTTCAGGCATTAAAAATTGACAACTAAGCATTGAAAATTAAGCTTAATCATTCACCATTTCATTTTTATAGCTTAAAAAAAATAATACGACATAGAACTAATCTTGGTGCTCTCTGGTCATATACTACGCACTTGTGGCAAATTAATCGGGCATTGATATTCAGCATCGTGGCATAACACCCGGTGCCTCTTTGCCGTGATGGGTATTGCCACCAACGCAAACGATATGGCCATTGATTTCCGGAGATTTTGCATGAAAAAAACCCTGATATGGATCGCGCTGGCATTTGCCGCGACTACCTATGCTGCCGCTCCTGCCAGCGCGCCAGAATCCTCTACGCCGGTGATACTCAAGCCGCTGTTGCAGCAAGAACAGGCGGCCAATATGACGGCACAGTTTTTGACACGGTTTCACTACAAGGCCATGCCTTTAGATGATGCGATGTCGCAAAAAATCTTCGACCGCTATCTGAAGGCGCTCGATCCCGATAAGTCATTTTTTGTCCAGGCCGATATCGACCGGTTTGCCGATGCCCGTACCAAGATGGATGACGCCATCAACAATCAGGATTTAAGCACGCCTTTCGCGATGTTTAACCTGTATGAGCGCCGGGTTATGGAACGCATGGCGTATGCGCGTGATCTGCTCAAACAAGAATTCGATTTTAAGCAGAGCGAAGGCTATCGCTATGCGCGCGAGAAAGAACCCTGGGCACAATCAGAAAATGAAATGCGTGATATGTGGCGTCAGCGCGTTAAAAATGACTGGTTGCGTCTGAAGCTGGCCGGCAAAGATGACAAAGCCATCCGCAGCACGCTGGAAAAACGCTACGACTACTCGCTGGCGCGTATGCAAAAACTCAAGAGTGAAGATGTGTTCCAGCTGTTCATGAACGCCTACGCCATGTCGATCGAGCCGCATACTAATTATCTCGGCCCCAAGGCATCGGAAGATTTTGATATTTCCATGAAGCTGTCGCTGGTGGGGATCGGTGCGGTCTTGCAAGAACGTGATGAAATGACCACGATTCGTGAGCTGGTCAGCGGCGGCCCGGCGGCTAAATCCGGCAAACTCAACGTTGGCGATCACATCGTCGGTGTCGGGCAGGGCGCCAATAGCGCCATGGTCGATGTACTTGGCTGGCGTTTAGATGATGTCGTCGGG
>JBBQNW010000173.1:0-5505 GCA_038330335.1 Burkholderiales bacterium
AGTCACTGGTTCGGTTTTTCAGTTTATCTGTGGCCAAAGCTGAGTGAATGCATAGCATTTTCTGTTTCACGGAACACGAGGATTTCGCACTTGTTGTCATGTGATGTTATCCATTCATGTGGAAATGGCGACCCATTAAACATGAGCTTCCAGGAACCGAAAAATCAGAATAGGCCGGCCAGTTCAATCAGCTTAATTTCACAAAATTGATGCCATTTGACTTTAATCAATTCTTAACTAATTGATATTCTGTATTGATAAAACGTGTTGGATTATTCTCTGAGGAAAAATCCACCTGTATTTTTGAGCGAATCCACATTGAACATGCGTCGTCAAAATATTTTTGATATTTTCGCAACGGTTAATGAAAGAATAAATTGAAAAAAATTTCATCTTATTCAGAAAAAAAATCGCATTCCGCCAGCAACGCCTCCGTTATCCGGCTTCTTATTGCTGATGATCATCCAATCATGCGTGAAGGGTTAAAGCGTATTTTGGCCGATATCCCCGACATTCACGTCGCCGGTGAGGCAATTGACGGACACGATACCCTCACTAAAATTAAATATGGCGGCTATGATCAGGTCGTTCTTGATTTGTCGATGCCGGGACGAAGTGGGGTAGACCTCATTCGCGAAATTCGAAGACAAGCGCCCAAGCTGCCGATTTTAGTGTTGACAATGCATGATGAAGAGCAATATGCCATTCGCACTATTCGCGCCGGGGCTCAGGGCTATTTGACCAAAGATAGCGCCTGCAAACAGTTAGTCAACGCGATCAGAAAAATTGCTTCCGGCCATCCGTATATTTCATTTGAGGTTGCCGAGCAATTGATATCGAGCGTTTACTCCACCCAGGAAGATTTGCCGCACAAGAATATATCCGATCGTGAGTTTGAAATATTTTCCCTTCTTGTTGATGGGAAAACGATCACAGAGATCGCTGATCAGCTGTATCTCAGTGTGAAAACGGTGAGTACACATAAAACGAATTTAATGAAGAAAATGAAGATGAAAACGCTATCTGAGTTAATTCAATATGCCGTCAAAAATGACCTGATTTCGCCATTGGATTAGTTTTTTATCTTGTGACATTAAAAAAGATAGCGCTTAACTTAATTAATAATGAGCAACTATTTTGGAAGGATCGTGATGAATACACTGACTAAACTGGCACTCGGTATGATGGGGCAGCTACGCGCCAAACCCGTATTGGGAGACGCAACAAGGTCGATTGTCTTACCCGCTATCGACAAACACGGCGGGCTTCCCTTGATGGCGGCACTGGCGGCGCGCCATTCTTCTCGCGAGTTCACAAACGATGCCTTGCCCTTACCGCTCCTTTCGAATTTACTTTGGGCTGCCAATGGCGTCAATCGGGCGCCTGATGGGCGCACTGCGCCGTCCGCCTTAAATGCGCAGGAGATTGATATATTTGTGGCACTGCCATCGGGTGCCTATTTATTCGATGCAGCCTCGCACACACTGCATCTGGTGGCGGAAAGTGATGTAAGAAGGGTTACTGGTTACCAGGATTTTGTTGATGAAGCGCCGCTGGATTTGGTTTTTGTCGCGGATCATCACCGGATGAGCATGGTGCCCGCTGGTCAACGGGAAGCATATGCATATGTTGCGGCAGGTGCGATTGCGCAAAATGTGTATTTATTTTCTGCAAGCAACGGTCTGGCCTCGGTGATTCGTGCATGGATCAACCGTGACGCCATTGCCGACGCCTTAGGGCTTATGCACGATCAACAGGTCTTATTGTCACAGACGCTCGGTTATCCTAAGATTGCGGTCTGACGGGACAAAAAAATGGCGACGATAGGTGCCGTTCTAGCTTACGGAAGTTCAGCCTGCGCGCGGGTAAATTAACATTGGCCCGTGAGCAACACGGGTGCAGCTAGAGAGCAATACCCCCTCGGCCCCGCGCAACCTGCCCCAGGCATCAGTACGCATCTCAAAGCCTGTATTGCGGCAATTACCGCGCTGGGCAATGGGCGGGGCTTGGCTGATGAGGTGGCCTAGATTTAACTGGCTGGCGGCACCGCTTGAGCCTAAGCGCATGGTGTGTTATTGAGTTGGTGGCTAAGACGCAATGAATAACAGGGCTAGCAGCCTATTTTGTGTACCTTCCTGCTGCAGCTGGCGGGTCAGGAAATGTGGGGGCTTTTGTGGGCGGCTTGGGTGCGGACCAAGCATTATGTGCAGCCCATACCTTAATGTCGGGAATCAACCCTGGTTTTTCGCCGTTGGGGCAATCGTGCAGGCAATACCAACTGGCTTCATGCTTTCCAATGACAGGCTTCTTGTCGCCAAAGCGCGCCCAGCCGACGAAATCGCGGATGTAGGTGTACTTGGGATACACCTTGCCTTCACGCACATAGCTGGTCACGTCGATGTAGGGCCGCTCATCGTCGTACAGTTGGGATGCCCACTCGCGGCAGCCGAAGGTCGCGGAATACTTGTCGGGCTTGAAGAGCGTGCCGTACAGGTACATATCGCTGCGTACCATGGCGGCGTCAGGTTTTTCGTTGCCACTGCAAATGCCGGGAGCCCAGTCGGTGCTGGTGTCGCCGATGCCGGTGAACCAGTGACCGAGGTCGTATAGGCGTGATGCGGGGTCATCGCCGGCACTGAGGGTAAGGTATAAGAGTCGATTGATTCGGCCGCGCAACGGGCCAGGGTGAGTGTTGGCTGTGCTCACAAAGCCAGATTTGTCAAATTCGATGTTCACGATGGACTTGGCTTTGTCACTCGAAAGCTTCTCTCGCTTCAGCTCGATTTCTATGGTGGGATTGAAGAACTCTTCCCAATGGAAATACTCCTGATTAGGTTCCGCGTTTTTTTTTGCTACGCGTACCCGGCTGCGTTTAAAAACACCAGCATCCTCGTTAAACAAAACATACCGAATATTCCAAGGCCGTTCGATCCAGGTATGCAGGCTGTCACGCTTTACGGGTGTTTCTTCGTTCTGTGCGCTGGCGGGCGCATGCGCCAAACTGAGAGCCAGCAGCAGACTCAAGACGGCTGCGCGTATCCAATAGATAGAAGTGGTATTCATAGAATTTTAGGCTCGTATACAGTCACGTGTAGGTGGTGCGAGTGCAGGCGCTCGTTGGAGGTGCTTGCACCGCGTTGCATATTGGGTTCAGGCAGTAGTTTGTCATGCGTGTCTCTGTCCATGAACCAGGGGTCAAACAGTTGCTGCACACAGCTGCATTTGAGCAAGGAGGTGCGGTAGAGCTTGACACTGGCTGGTTCATTGGCATCGCGCTCTTTGTTCCAAGCTCTCGCTGCGTTTGTCTCTGCTTCTTTTGTAGATTTAACTTTATCTTTTGCTGCCTCAGATCGTTTCTCCGCATTTGCCAGCTCATCCGAGCTGGCTGCTGGATTGCGTTTTACTTCCAGCACGTCGAGTGCTCTGTTTGTAGCGGTTTGCTCCCGTTCTGCCATTCTAGCCCCCACGATTGCGTCTTCATACTCCCTGAATCGTTTGCTTTCTTCGTCACTGACATTGGCGGTGTCGTTTTCCTTGTGCGTTCCCTTGCCAATGCGTAGCTCTTGCCGGTTCATCTTAGTAGAACCCACATAGCCTACATCAAGGCCAAGCCCTGCGCGGTGGGCGATGCTGCCCAACATCGGACGCCAGCAAGACGTGAGTGTGAGCGAGTCAACCTTGCTTTCGATTGCACTACTGAACAACGCTGCGTATCCACCAGGATGGACGCGGGTCAAGCCTTCTGCTAGCAACGAGTAGTGCGTGATATTGTCTTTAGGGTTGTCGGAATCCGAAAACGTCACAGCTACCGTCACCGGCGCCTGCGTGGTGGATGATGGCTCTGTGATCGCCAGTTTAGCTGAAGCAAGCCCTTCATAGATCGACGTGACTGCCTTGAGCACGGCGGAGCTCGTGCCTTCGGGTACCAAGGCCGCGACCTCAGCAGCGGTGTATTTGTGTGAAACCTTCATCCAGATGTCGCCAGTCAATGGTGCCGTGTATTCGTCCTCCTTCTTTTCGGCTTCAAGTTTCGCGTCTTTGGCTACTTTGCGGATAGGGGCATCGCTGTCGGCATGCTTGCCCGGCTTTTCGGTTACCGTTACCAGCACATCGCGCTCCGCGGCGGCGACCGCGTACACCGCGTTTTTCCGGTGCGACGGATGCGCATCGCTGTTGAGGTACAGGCATACACTCTCGCCCTGATCGACAAATGTAATGATCTTTCCGCCATCGCCGCCTACGCGCTTGGGTTTGGTGCTGAAAGCGGCTTGAATTTTCCCGTTGACAGCGACCGCATAGGGGATGCTCAGATTTTTGCTGCTTGTCGCGTGAAACACATAAGTGACCTTGCGTTTTGGAATCACTGGAACCTGGGTCGCCAGCGCGACGTTGTTAAGTTTCGTGACGCTGGTAGCGTCTGATTTCTTTGTCGCCATATCAGCAACCCTCTATTGGTTGATTGTTTTCTGAGTCGTCAATGTGGGCGTGTGGCTCCCAATGCAATGTTACCGACTGCGGGTCGGCGGACGTGACCGGTGATGTTTTGCCGTGTTCATCCGTTTTACCGGTGATGACACTGCCATCGGGCATCACCATACGGTAGGGCATATCTGGCACGGGTAATCCGCTGATAGCATTAATTGCCTGGAAGCGCTCACCAAAAATTTTGGCCCGAGTATCAGGTAATTTCCCCAACTCAGCCGCCAAATTAGCCGCCCCGGCAAACGTATGCTGGGCACCCTTGACCGTAAAATTTCCCGGGCAGGCCAGGGTGATATTGCCGCCTTCCAGTGTGACCGACGACTGGCCCGCCATCAGGCTGATCTTCTGATTGGCCTTGATCACGATCTGATCGTTCACCGACAAGATCGTAATGTCTTTGTCTGCCAGTAATTCCAGTTGACCGGTGTGTGCCTGTAATGACACCGGGCCGTTTCCGGCAAAGGCTTGTATCCCGCCTTCATGGGTAAACAAACTGGTCGCGTTGCCTGAGACTGAGGCGACGGTATGTGCGGCGGCCCAATGGGTATCGCTTTGCGTACTCCAGTGCAGGTGCTGTGCAGCAAATAAGACCGTTGAGGCCTTGCTGGCCAGATTAATATTGGCCGGGCTTTCCAGAAGAACGAGCGCGCTATCGAACTTCTCTACCGCCTGTGTCTCTGCTAATGTTCTGCTGTCCGCGTCGGCTTTCAGTGCTGGCTGGATATTCACTGGTGCGGTGTATTTGCCTTTTTGTTTCTGGTCCAGCGTCTTGATGAATTCTTCCTGTGCCTTGTTAGCGTCTTGACTGAGCAGGGCAGTCTGATGGGTGGCTGCTTTACCAAGGGCATCGACCAGTGCCTGTGCAGCGCCAAGTTGTGTGACGCTTTCCAGCGTATCCATCTGGGTCGAGATCACACTGGCACCGTGAGCGGCACGGGCGCTGGTAGAGAGCAATACCCCCTCGGCCCCGCGCAAGATACCCCAGGCATCGGTACGCATCTCAAAACCTGTACCGCGATAATT
>JBBQNW010000174.1:0-5465 GCA_038330335.1 Burkholderiales bacterium
GCGGATAAACCGAGGAAAATATCGGCACCGTCTATCACTTCTTTCAGAGTCCGTGCAGTAGTTTCCTGGGCAAAACGCGCTTTATCCGGGTCCATTAATTCGACCCGACCCTGGTACACCACGCCGGCCAGATCAGTAACAAAAATATTGTGTATCGGGAAGCCCAGATCGACGATCAGATCCAGACAAGCCAGCGCCGCAGCGCCGGCACCAGAGACAACTAGTTTGCAATGATTGATATCTTTTCCGACGACTTTTAAGCCGTTCAGGATCGCCGCACCGACAATAATCGCCGTGCCATGCTGGTCATCATGAAACACCGGAATCTTCATGCGGTCACGCAGTTTGCGTTCGATATAAAAACACTCAGGCGCTTTGATGTCTTCCAGATTAATCCCGCCGAAGGTTGGCTCTAATGAGGCAATGATGTCGACTAATTTGTCCGGATCCGATTCGTTGATCTCGATGTCAAATACATCCACGCCGGCAAATTTCTTAAACAGCACGCCCTTGCCTTCCATTACCGGTTTTGACGCCAGCGGGCCGATATTGCCCAACCCCAAGACTGCGGTACCGTTAGTGATCACGCCGACCAGATTGCCGCGTGCGGTGTATTTAAACGCCGCCGCAGGATCTGCCACGATTTCTTCACAAGGGGACGCCACACCAGGAGAGTAAGCCAGCGCCAGATCACGTTGATTCGTCAGTTGTTTGGTGGGGGTGACGCTGATTTTGCCGGGGGTAGGAAACTCGTGGTATTCAAGCGCTGCCTGGCGTAACTGTTGACGAAGTAATTCTTTCTGATCTGCTTTTTGAGCGGCTTTCTGATCTGCTGACGAATCCATGCTGGTTGATTCCTTCTTATCTGCTTACGAAAAACTTACGGTAGGTCTGTAATTTTAGCAGACAGGGGCACACGACTTTATACGTATTTGTACGACTCTCATGATTTTTATGCATAACCAAATACCCAATTTAGCTAACAAATCTTAAAAAGCGAGAAAACAGCTTACTAAATAGCCCTTAGCTATCAGTTCAGTATAAACAATCAATTTAACAAATGACGCGACACCCTTTATGCTTCGTATCAGCTTGACAGCAATGACAAGTCTTACCCACCCAGGAGAGTCAAATGAGTACAGTCACTAGCAAGGTCGCCACCCCGTCGGTCACCATCCAAAACCTCGAAGCCGCGTTTGCCGGTGAATCGATGGCCCATATTAAATACCGTTATTTTGCCAAGCTGGCGCGTGCCGCCGGGGCCGAAGATATTGCGCTGGCGTTTGAAGCCACGGCCGATCAGGAAGTCATGCACGCCTTTGGCCATCTTGATTTGCTGTACCCGAAAGCCCAGATGACACCGCAACGGGCGCTGGAAATCGCGATCGAAGGCGAAACCTATGAATACACAGAGATGTATCCAAAGTTCCGTCATCTGGCCATTGAAGAAGGCAACCATGCAGCCGTCGCTGAATATGACGGGCAAATTGCCGAATCCAAAGAGCACGCAGAACAGTTCAAGCGCACCCTGGAAACGGCTGCCAAACGCTTTGCGGCACTGGCCAAAGTGGAAGAACGCCACGCGAATCACTACCGCGCCGTCCTCGCTGCCAATCCGCTTGGTGCATAAGTTAGATTTAAATAAGTTAGCTTTAAATAAGTTAGCTTTAAATAAGTTGGCACCAAGTCAGGCACAAAACCAAGCACATTTAGACATTTAAAAATACAGAGGAACACATGAAAACATATCAATGCATCGTTTGCGGCTTTATCTACGACGAATCTTTGGGTTTACCAGAAGAAGGCATTGCCGCCGGCACCCGCTGGGATGACATTCCCGCCGATTGGGCTTGCCCGGATTGCGGCGTCGCCAAAGCTGACTTTGAAATGCTGGAACTGTAAGATGACACCTGTCACCATTATCGGTAGCGGCATGGCTGGTTATACCCTTGCCCGCGAGTTTCGCAAGCTCGATAAAACCACGCCGCTGCTGATCATCACTAGCGATGATGGCGGTTTTTATTCCAAACCGATGCTGTCGAATGCCTTTGCGCAAAATAAGCAGGCAGCGCAACTGCTCAGCCAGACTGCGGCGCAGATGGCAGAGCAACTTAACGCCACGCTACTGCAGCACACCAGCGTGAGCCAGATCGACACTGGCAACAAGACCATCAGTACCAGCGCCGGCGAATTTGCCTACGACAAACTGGTACTGGCGGTGGGTGCTCAGCCTATCCGCCTGCCAATAGCGGGCAACGCAGCCGATAAAGTCATGTCGGTCAACCACCTAACCGACTATGCCGCCTTACGTCAAAGTATGCATGCCATCGGTGAAAAAATCCGTATCACAATTTTGGGTGCCGGCCTGATCGGCTGCGAGTTTGCCGACGATCTGGCTGGTGCCGGCCATCTGGTGACTCTGGTTGATCCCAACCCGCGTCCATTGGCAGCATTGGCGCCGGAACCGATCTCGAATGCCTTGCAGGCGGCCTTAGCCCTGCGCGGTGTAGCGTTTCGCCTTGGCACCAGCGCCAGCAGTATTGATTACATCACAGATACTGAGCGCAACGCGGCTACCCCACCGCAGGCAGCACTAATGGTGACGCTGGCCAGCGGTGACATCGTCGAGGCTGACATCGTATTGTCGGCCGTGGGATTGCGCCCTGATTTACGTCTGGCACTAGCGGCAAAACTGGCAACCGAGCGCGGGATTCTGGTCGACACCACGGGGCTGACCAGCGCCAGCGAGGTGTATGCGCTAGGCGATTGTGCCCAGTACACGCATCCGGAAGATGGCTCGCGCCCGGTGTTGCCGTATATTGCCCCGATCATGACGGCCGCCCGCGCCATCGCGCGCAGCCTGAGCGGCGCGATCACCCAGATAGAACTAAAACCCGCGCCGGTCATCGTGAAAACACCGAGTTGTCCGATTGCGCTGGTCGCACCGGCCTTGCACCTGGCAGCCCAAGGGCGCTGGCAACACGACCATCTGGGCAGCGCCAGCATCAGCCGGTTTTATGCGGCCGACGGCAGCCTGAAAGGATTTGCCATCGCCCCGCAAGACGCAAAACTGCGCGCAGCCTTACTGGCCGAAATGAGCACACCTTTGGCGACACCCGTCACTGCAGCCATATTGCCAGCGTCCGGCGTATCGGCATAAAACCCCGACCCGGCGCCATCTGCATGGCGCCGGGCGTTTCAACCAGGGCGCCAGTGCGCGGTATCCGTACCCGCCCATATTTGCAGGCCAAACTGGCCCGCATTTTTTGCATGTCACACTCTACGCTGACTTTTCTGGCGCCATCGCCGGGGCCCTGGTTACCACCAATTGCCAGCGCCTTCACCACATCAGCACGGTTCGTGTTGATCGCACTTAATATTTTTCAGTAATAACAACATTGTTTTTCACGCGAAAATCAGTTGCAAAATCTTGTTACAAACACCTTGATATCTCTCATTTGACAACTACAATCACTAGCATTGATTGTCTTTTTATTACTATAATTTCCCTGAAGACGTCAATTGGCGCCAGGTGGTCACCGGACTGAGGGCGCTTGAAAAAACCGGCTGAGCGAGGGCAGATTCTGCCGTGTTTGTATTTTACTGAGGTTTTTTGCGAGCTACTGATCCCGGGTCAGGCACGCTCCCGGCCAGGAAAAATTTACCGAAAGAGAATAAATTCGGCGAGACCGCGTTCTTTTCGCGGAACGATTCTCTTAGCAGATTGAATACTAATAAAATGGAGAATTCAACATGTCACAACAAGATCCGACCGGCAATGAAGCGATGGCCAGTGAGTTCTGGACTGGCGAAATGTCCGTCGACGACATCGCCGGCGTCGCTGTCACGACAACACTGGAAGCCGGTGCCGAAGACCCGACCGACACGGAATCGGCCAGTTCTGCAAACCCCGCTGTAAGCATGACGGAAAATGACATTTCTGCCGCGCAGATGGCCGGCAAGCCGCTGATCCCGATTCCCGCCCCCATCGCCAGACGCGCTGTCAGCGGGCGGTATCGTGGCACTCTGGGCGCTTTCCAACTAGAGCTGCGGGTTGACGTGGACCGCACACGCCCGATGAACCGCGTCAGTGCCGATTTTTATCAGATCAGTGGCGGCACCACCAGTTACTTCGGTTCTCTGGTCGTCAATTCACCCACCATCAAAGTCACGGCAAGCCAAGTGGTGATCAAAGGGCTGGGAAATTTTACCTTTAGCGCCGGCAATCCTGTCATTCAAGTGAGCATTCAGCGGCGCAGCATCTTTCAGTCGCAGGCTTCTGCAGCGCTACAATTCTTTTCCAGCGCCGGTGCGCCCGGTGCCGTCTACAACTGCCTGTTTGAATCGGCTTGCTTCAGAACCGTGAAAATCGAAACTGACCGGGTGTCGGATGTCAGCACTCCGGTATTTAGCATGTACAACACGGCCTTACTTCCGTCCGGCGGATCGGCTCGCAACCTCAGCGTGGTCGGCGCGTATGCGGAAGCCGGCATAGAAATGCTAACAACGCCGGCCAGCGATGTGATTAACATTGCGGAAGGTGGCCCCAACCAAAAATGGAGCAACGCCGAACTGCATGCCTCAATGCAAACCCATTTTTCTTTGTGGCAGGACAACCCGCAATGGGCAGTCTGGCAGGTCGCCGCACAATTGCATGATATGGGGCCGGGCTTGTACGGCATCATGTTTGACCAGCAAGGAAAACAGCGCCAGGGCTGCGCGGTGTTCCATCAGGGCATAGGCGGCACCACACCGGAAAAACTGCGCCTACAGCTTTATACCTATGTGCATGAACTGGGGCATGGTTTTAATTTACTCCATTCATGGCAAAAATCCCTGGGTTCACCAGCGGTACCAAACCGGCCACTGTCCTTGTCCTGGATGAATTACCCCTTCAATTACCCGGCCCCCGGCGGCGAAGCGACGTATTGGAGCCAGTTTGCGTTTCAGTTCGATAATGAAGAAATCATTCATTTGCGGCATGCCTTCCGTAACAACATCATCATGGGTGCTAATAATTTTGCGGTCGGTTCTGCGCTGGGGCGCGAGATCATGAGCGACCCGGTTCGCAACGAATCCGGGCTGAGCTTTACGATCTCGACCCACCAAAGAAAATTCGCCCTGGGCGAACCGGTGGTCTTGCAATTAATGCTGGGCACGAGTGACTCGCGCGGGCGTCGGGTACACACCTGGTTACACCCCAACTGCAATCTGGTAAAAGTCATGATCAGCAAACCCGGCGGTACGGTGGTGGCCTACGAACCGTTGATCGACCATCTGGTTGGTGCCAGGGAAACCGTGATCGGCCGCGACGATGTGGTACGCGACAGCGCTTACATCGGCTATGGCAAAGACGGTTTGTATTTTGATCAACCCGGCAACTACCAGATCCGTGCCTCGTACACAGCATTAGACGGTTCTGAAATTTTGTCCGATATCGTTACCGTGCGCGTCAGCTACCCGGT
>JBBQNW010000175.1:0-5394 GCA_038330335.1 Burkholderiales bacterium
CGCCATGGCGGTCATCTCTTATCCCCAATTGCGAAGTTTTGAGTGTCCGGCGGCGATCAATGATCATTTTTACTGGGGTCTGCTGTTACTCGTGCTGATTGTCTTTGGCCCAGGGAAAATGGCATTGGATCAATGGATAAAGAAAATAACGACGGCATAAACTTTTCTGTCTGTCGTTTAGCCTCAACCTGATGCAGGCTAGCACTCAGTTTTTTTTGAGGTGTTCCTGCATCATTCATCCCCTCATTCATCCCCTTATCGTTTTATCTTCGTCCTTCATCACTGTCGCCGTAGCTTGCCCTTGCAATAATCGCGCTGCCTGGGGTGATACCGTCCATCTCCTTAAAATTTGCTTCTGTCTTCAGTTTTTTGCATTTCATCGCATTTTTCCTGCTTTTTGTATGCGTTTTGATTACATTATCTGTATTCAAACAAGGCTGTCATCCCGTGCACTCTGCATTTGCTTTTGAGTCATATCGACATGAATAGCGTTTGCTAACTAGTTTGCGATGGAGCGCTTTGGCGATGCCAGGCAAGTGAGAAAATAAAGCCAGCAGAGTAAAAAAATGGCGCCTTATTCATCAATGTCGATATGAACTTATTGGCATGTTTTTTGTCAGACCGGACAGAAATTACAAATGCGCAAGAAAACATTTGTAAAACAATAAAAATACAGAGATATACAGCAATATGCCAGTCAGTATGGCACTTCAGATCATCTGTTGCTCATGGCCGATGTTGTCTCGTTTGTCATTATTTCTAAAGTAGTTGGCACAATAATAAATAGTATTCTTATAAAGTTAAATCATGAAAACACCTACTATTACTTTAGCTTCCTCTTCCCGCCAGCGCTGGCGCTTGCCTGCGCTGGCTTTGCTTGTCATTACCGTCGCGGGTGGCGGTTGGACCTTGTATTCAAAAAATTCAAGTGCGCAGGCAAAGACGAGTGAGACGAAAAATCCTAAAGAGGCGCAAACAGCCCCGGTGTACGAGCTGGCAGCGATTGATATTGTTCAAGTGCAGACACGCGACTTGACGGTGAATTTACCGATCTCCGGTTCCCTGATTCCGTTAATGCAAGTCACGGTTCGCTCAAAAGTGGGGGCTGAAGTACGCGAGACCTTGGTGCAGGAAGGGATGCAAGTTAAAAAAGGGCAAGTGATCACGCGTTTTGACGGGGCTGATTTGCGCGCCCGCCTTACTTCGCAAGATGCCAGCGTCGATGAAGCGCAAGCGAAGTTGGCCATGGCGAAAAAAAATCGCCAGTCGAATGAGACTTTGCTCAAGCAAAATTACATTTCCCAAAATGCCTTCGATACCACCAATAATAGTGTGGAACTGGCGCAAGCAAGTGTGAAGTCGGCAACTGCGCAACGCCAGGTAGCGCAGTTGGCATTGGCCGATACCGAAGTGAAATCTCCGGTCGACGGCATCGTCAGCAAACGCAGCATTCAGGCCGGCGATAAAGTCTCACCGGATACTCCCTTGTTTACGATCGTGAATTTGTCACAACTGACCCTGGAAGCACAAGTGCCCGCCAGTGATATTCCCCGCATAAAAATTGGGCAGGAGGTGAGCTTTAACGTGGACGGATTTGTCCAACGCAGCTTTAGCGGCAAGGTGTCGCGGATTAACCCTGCTGCCGAAGCCGGTTCGCGCTCGATGCTGGTGTATATCGCGGTGGACAACGCTGACAATGCCTTAAAAGGCGGGATGTTTGCCAAGGGGTTTCTGACGCTGGAAAAATCGGCGGCAATGCCGGTGATACCTTTAAGTGCGATACGCCAGCAAAACGGTAAAGATGTGGTGTACAAGATTATCAATAATGAAGTGCAGGCACAACTCATCAGGCAAGGCTTAAGAAATGAAGACGAAGGTATGGTGCAAGTCCTTGAAGGGCTGACGACAGGAACGAATTTGATTTCGGCGAAGTTGGAAGGGGTCAAGCCTGGTAGTAAAGTCAGCCTGCCGAAGGCTGCCGGCAGTCCGGCTGCCTCTGCTATCCCTGCTACTCTGCCGCTCAAAGCTTAAGCCATGTGGATCACTAAAGTCAGTATTCAACACCCGGTGTTTGCCACCATGATTATGGTGGCCTTGCTGGTGCTGGGCGTGTTTTCGTATCAGGGTCTGGGCCTGGAAAATATGCCGAACGTGCAGTCGCCGGGGGTCTGGATGGAGGTGCAATATCCGGGCGCATCGCCTGAAATCGTCGAAAACGATATCACCAAACCGGTTGAGAATGTGGTTAATACCATTAGCGGTGTGAAACGTATTATGGCTAGCTCTTATGAGGGCCGTGCCGGCATCTGGATAGAATTTCAGTTGTCGGTAAATGCCGACCGCGTGTTGCAAGAAGTGCGCGATAAAGTGGCGCAGATACGTCCTGGCTTTCCTAAAGACGTGAAAGACCCTTTTATTGTGCGGGGCGGGCAAGACGGCAACAGCCGGCCCGTGGTGCAAATGTCGATTAGCTCAGGCACGCGCAGCCTGCGTGAATTGTCGACATTAACGGATCAGATCATCGCTAAAAAGCTGCAGAGCGTGCAGGGCGTCGGCCGGGTTGATGTGCGCGGTGCGGTGGTGCGCCAGGTCCAGGTAAAACTGAACCCTGACCGTATGGCGGCCAATAATGTGGGGGTCAATGAAGTCCTGGCCGCGATACAGTCGACCAACCAGAATATGCCAGCGGGCCTGATTACCCAAGGGGCGCAAGATCAGCTGGTGCGGCTTGAAGGCAAGATTGGCGATACCCGCGGGTTTAATAAAATCATCGTCGCGCGCCGCGCCGGTGCTCCGGTATATCTGGAACAGGTCGCCGAGGTGATGGATGGCGAACGTGAAGAAATGTCGATCTCTCGCGTGAATGGTCAGCGGGCGATCGCCGTGGCGGTGTCTAAAATTCAGGACGCCAATATCGTTGAGGTCGGTGACGGCGTGATGTCGGCCATCGACGATTTGAAAACACGCATACCAAAAGACGTCGTCATTACAGTCAGTGAAAACAATGCTGATTTCGTCCGGCAGGCGCTCAATGGCGTCAAAGAAACCATCCTTGAAGGCGCCGGTTTGACGGTACTCATCGTGTTCTTGTTTTTGCACTCTTGGCGCAGCACGATTATTACTGGTCTGACCTTGCCGATTTCAGTGATCGCGACTTTTATTGCCTTAAAAGTGTTTGGCTTTACTTTAAATATGTTAACGATGATGGCGCTGTCTTTATGCATCGGCCTGCTGATTGACGATGCCATTGTAGTGCGGGAAAACATCGTGCGGCACCTGGGGATGGGCAAGCGCCATCAGCAGGCGGCGGCAGACGGCACTAATGAAATCGGCCTGGCCGTGATGGCGACAACCTTTGCAATCGTCGCGGTATTTGTCCCGGTGGCGTTTATGAAAGGGATGATCGGCCAGTTCTTTTTTCAGTTCGGCATCACGGTAGCGGTGGCGGTATTGGTGTCCTTGTTTGTCAGCTTTACGCTGGACCCGATGCTGTCGTCGGTATGGCATGACCCGACAGAAAAACGTTTCCAACGTTTGCCGTGGCTGGCACATATCATGGAAAGCATCGAGCGTGGGATTGAGAAATTACACGAAGTGTACGGCCGGCTGCTAGAGCTGGTATTGCGCAAGCGTAAAACGACTTTGGCGTTGGCGTTTTCTCTTTTTATCGGAAGTTTTTTCCTGGTGCCGCTGATCGGTGCCGAATTTATACCTGAATCCGATGAAAGCCAGATCATGCTGAATCTGAAAACACCGGTCGGCTCGAGCTTGCATTACACCGATGAAAAAACCCATCAGGTAGAGGCAATTTTGAAGCTGATGCCGGAAATTATCACTATGAACACCAGCGTTGGCGTCGAGAACGAGCGTAATACCGCACAGATCAACATCAAACTGAGCAAACCCGGCATCACCCATCGTAAGTCTCAAAAAGAACTGGAAACACAGATCCGCGAACGTCTGCGGTCTATCCCCGGTATCGAAGCCGGAGTCGGCTTTGATAAACCTATTTATGTGGCGATTTTAGGCCCTGATGCGGATAAATTACAGGACGTGATTGCGCAGATCATGTCTAAGATCGCAGCCATCAAGGGAATCACCGATTTGGAAAGCAGCCTGACCGGTGCCAACCCGACTGTGCTGATCAAGGTGAATAATGAGCTGGCCAACGACCTGGGTTTGTCGGTACAACAGATCGGTTCGGCACTGCGTCCTTTTGTCGCCGGCGACACCATCGGCCAATGGCTGGCACCGGACGGACAGAACTATGAAATTAATGTGCAACTGCCAAAATCAAGCCGCCAGAAAATTTCCGATTTAGGCGACTTATCATTGGCTAGCAGCCGCACTGATGCGAACGGCAAACCTGTGATGGTGCCTTTGCGTCAGGTTGTGCAGTTCACCCCAAGTACCAGCCCACGCGTCATCAAACGCCAGGATTTGCAAAGACGTGCGGCGATTTATGCCAACGTCGAAGGCCGTCCGGCAGGCGACGTCGGCAATGAAGTACAGGCTCTGGTGAAAACCATACAACTGCCGCCAGGCTACCGTTTTGATATCGGCGGACAGACCAAAGAGATGCAGGAATCATTTAATTCCGCATTGGCGGCTTTAGGTATTGCGGTGATTTTTATTTACCTGATTCTGGCTTCTCAGTTCGGCAGTTTTTTACAGCCGTTGGCGATTATGACAGCATTACCTTTTTCATTGATCGGGGTGTTACTGGCATTGTTGATTACCGGCAGTACTTTGAATATTTTTTCCATCATCGGCTTCATTATGCTGATGGGCCTGGTGACCAAGAACGGTATTTTGCTAGTCGATTTTATTAATCAGGCACAACGTCAGGGAATGTCGCAACATGATGCAATACTCGCTGCCGGGCAAGTGCGTTTGCGCCCGATATTAATGACGACGCTGGCGATGATATTTGGCATGCTGCCAATGGCGATTGGCTTGAGTGAAGGGGCGGAATCCCAGGCGCCGATGGGCCGGGCTGTGATCGGTGGCATCATTACTTCCACCATGCTGACCTTACTGGTAGTGCCGATTGCTTATACTTACCTGGATAAATGGGGTAAAGCGGCGCAAGCGTTCTTTGCCAAGGGGAGTTCAGATACAAGTCAAACGTCACAACAGGCGTCAAAGCAGGCGTCACAACAGGCGTCACAACAGGCGGTACAACATGATTTAGTTTGATGTCAGAGCGTGGTGCGATAATTTTTGCCAAGATTTTTACGTACACCCGCAATGAATGAATGAGTGAGTTTGAATCTGCTACCGAAATGTGGCAGATTTTTTTTGCCCGATAGCGCGCTTAGCTTTTGGTCTGACACCTGCCATGCTTGTGATCTATGTTTTGACTCA
Organism: Burkholderiales bacterium; assembly: GCA_038330335.1. GTDB lineage: Bacteria > Pseudomonadota > Gammaproteobacteria > Burkholderiales > Burkholderiaceae_D > Undibacterium. The sequence goes on from JBBQNW010000175.1 coordinate 5,368, forward strand.
TATTTAATCAGGTCTCTTGGGTGGAAT
>JBBQNW010000176.1:0-5379 GCA_038330335.1 Burkholderiales bacterium
CGGGTATACCTCGGTACTTGAGCGTATGGTCGCGCATTATCCTAAAAAAGAATACTGGGGTGACTTGCTGTATCGGGTACCCAACAAAGCAAATTTTTCCGAGCGCTTACGCCTTGATTGGTACCGCCTGATGCTGGCAACCGACAATTTAGAAGAAGCGCCGCAATATGTCGAGATGGCTGAACTGGCGTTGCTGGCAGGTCTGCCGGCAGAAGCTAAAAAAATCGTGGACGCAGGCTACACGGCCAATATGCTGGGCGTAGGAAAAGATAGTGCCAAGCACAAGCAATTGCGCGACAAGGTCAACAAGCAAGCCGCAGACGATAGCAAATCACTAGATGCCGGTGAAGCCGCTGCTAAAGCAGCTAAAAACGGTGTCGGCATGACGAATATGGGCTACAACTATGTGATTAACGGACAAAGCGAAAAAGGCATTGCCTTAATCGAACAAGGCATGGCCAAAGGCGGCTTAAAAGCGCCGGAAGAAGCCAAGTTACATTTGGGAATGGCTTATTTGCAAGCCGGAAATAAAACCAGGGCGGCAGAAGTCTTCAAGACCATTCAGGGTACTGACGGTACGGCCGACTTAGCCAGACTGTGGCTGCTGGTGCGCTAAATGCGTGTTTTCCGCTTGCACTCCGCTGTAAACTTAGGTCTTAAACTTCGGTCTTAAACTTAGGTCTTAAACTTAGCTCTTAAACTTAGGTGTCAAACTTGATTGCCACACTTAGGCTGCAACGGTAATCCACATAATTAGCCGGCATGTAAAAAGGGCACCGCACTTGCTACGCTGCCCTTTTTACATCAACATAACGGCCTCATGCCCAAGCTAAGCGGGACCGGCCGGCAACCGGCAATGTAAAGCCTTTCCGGGCGTTACCGCGATCCAAACAATGCCGCCTAGCTTTGCCGGCAAGCCGAAGTCCGGGCCTGCTTCAGCGGCATCAACCGCTTCAATAATGACATCGCCCATAAAAAAAGCACCTCCGAAGAGATGCTTTTTAGATCGGTTTGTGCGCTCTGAGCACTCACCGATATACTACCCATACTACCTATGAAAACTTAAGCATGAGCACTGCCATGCAAATGCCATGACAGTGGCCTTTCTACACCATCAGCGTGTCAGGAATGATAAGCCGATTCACCGTGACTGGTGATGTCCAGACCTTCGCGCTCTTCATCCTCAGGAACCCGCAGACCGATGACCAGATCAACCAGTTTGTAAGCAATCACCGATACCACTGCAGACCAGACGATGGTAGTACCAACCGCCGTTGCCTGAACCGTAACCTGATCGATAATCGAATACGCATCCGCCGACATTTTGTTGCTGACATAGTCAAAGAGACCCTGACCGCCCAGTGCCGGGGAAGCAAAGACACCTGTCAGCAAAGCACCCAAAATACCACCGACGCCATGCACACCGAACACGTCGAGTGAATCATCGGCACCCAGCAAACGTTTCAGACCATTCACACCCCACAGGCAGATAACGCCAGCCAGCAAACCGATGACTAAAGCACCCATAGGGCCGACAAAACCGCAAGCCGGAGTAATCGCCACCAGACCAGCTACCGCACCGGAAGCGCCGCCCAGCATTGATGGCTTACCTTTCGACATCCACTCGCCAAATACCCAAGACACAGTGGCGGCAGCAGTTGCCAGCAAGGTGTTGATAAATGCCAGACCTGCGATATCACCCGCTTCAAGAGCAGAACCGGCATTGAACCCGAACCAGCCCACCCATAACAGGGAGGCACCGATCATCGTCATCGTCAGTGAGTGTGGCGCCATGGCTTCTTTACCGTAACCGACACGTTTGCCAATCAGGAAAGCACCAACCAAACCGGCTACCGCCGCATTGATATGCACTACCGTACCGCCAGCGAAGTCTAATGCACCTTTTTGGAACAGGAAGCCCGCTTTTGCCGTCTCAGTTGCCAATGTCGCGGCATCTTTAATTGCATCAGGACCAGTCCAGAACCAGACCATGTGTGCCACTGGCAGATAGCTGAAAGTGAACCACAACACCACAAACAACAGCACTGCAGTGAACTTGGCGCGCTCGGCAAAAGCACCGATGATCAAACCGCAAGTGATGGCTGCAAAGGTAGCCTGAAAAGCCACGTACACGAACTCAGGAATGACCACACCTTTACTAAACGTTGCCGCAGTAGAGAACGTGGCTTTGGCGGGATCCCAGATACCGTTCAAAAATACGCGGTCAAAGGAACCGATAAATTTGCCACCTTCGGTGAACGCCAGTGAGTAACCGTAGACACACCACAGAACAATGATGACAGCGAAGATCATGAAAACCTGCATCAGCACTGACAGCATGTTTTTAGAACGTACCAGACCACCGTAAAACAAAGCCAGGCCGGGGATCGTCATCAAAATGACCAGCAACGTCGACACCATCATCCAGGCCGTATCGCCTTTATTCGGTACCAGCGCCGGTGCTGCTACTACAGCAGATGCCGCCGCCGCTTCTGCCGCAACGACTGGCAAGGCCGTAGCCGCAGCGACCGGGGCACTTGCCACCGCCTCCGGCACAGACGCTGCCACGGCTTCGACTGGCGCGGTAACTGCGGCAGCAGATGCTACCGCAGCCTCATCCGCCGCCATCACCGGAGAAAATAAGCCAGCCGACACTAACAACACGCCGACCGCCAGTACTTTTGTAAATAGTTTTTTCATATGGATCTCCCTGTTGCCGGTTAAAGCGCGTCGTTGCCGGTTTCGCCGGTACGAATGCGTACGACTTGCTCTAGCGAGTAGACAAAAATTTTGCCATCGCCGATTTTGCCGGTACGCGCCGCTGTTTCGATCGCCTCAATGGCGCGATCAACAATCGCATCATCCACCGCCGCCTCGATTTTTGTTTTTGGCAAAAAATCCACCACATATTCAGCACCGCGGTACAGCTCGGTATGGCCTTTTTGACGACCGAAGCCTTTCACTTCAGTGACCGTAATGCCCTGCACGCCGATAGCCGAGAGGGCTTCACGCACCTCGTCGAGCTTAAAAGGTTTAATAATTGCTGTGATCAGTTTCATGCTGGCCTCAAACGATTAAAATGTTTTAACTGCAGATAAGACCAGACTGGTCTTGCCGGTGAACTTGCCCGCTGGTGTGAAATACAAACCTTTGGCAGCATTCGTGCCTATCGCTGCCAGACCAAAATTAATGCCAAAAAACTCTTTATTCACGCCGACTTTCCAGTCAGTGTAGGTATAAGCAGAATTATTTTTGATCGTTTGACGCCCGGCGTGCAAGCCCAGGGTATAACCCGGCGCGACTTCAAAACTGGCGCCGATATCAAGGTAACCACTATTTTTACTATCCACAAAGCCAAATAAATTCGTCACTGCATGTGAATACTTGACATACGCAGGACCATAGCCCAGCTGAGCATAAATTTCGGTGGTATTGGCATCAACAAAACCGGCCACTTTATCCAAACCGTTAGATGGATAGATATACGTCAGTACGCCGACATCGTAAGCAACATCCTTAACGATCTCACCTTTTTTACCGGCATACAGATCGACTTCAACGTCGCCACTACCGCCGGCATCTTTCGTCCACTTAATGGTCGACAACCAGGTACCGGCATAAAAACCGCTAGGGTTGTGGGTATAGTCGGCACCGCCTTGTAATGCCGGATCCAGACGCGATTGTGAAATCCCGCGATAACGGTAATCACTTACCGCGCCGAGATTAAAACTAACTTCATTGTCCGGTTTGGCCTCTTCTGCATGGGCGAAACTGCCAGTCAAAGTTGCTGCAACAGCGGCACAGAGTAATAATTTTTTCATTGCGCGTTCCTCTTTTGGTTAGGTGATAAATTGAAAGAATCCGGTAGTCTTATCCCCACATAAGCAGAAGTCGTGCCAGGAAACACTATTACGCGTTTGATACAAAAGATAAAAATCTGCTGTCAGAGGAGAAACCACCGCGCAGACTTGGAAAAAAAGCGCAGGCGTCCAGATCTGATACCTTATGCTTGTTGGCATCAACAAGATGTTAAGATAGTAAAATACTATTTAAAAATGCTTGCTTCAATTTTGCGCACTAGTTTGAAGCAGGACATTTCCCTCTTTTACTCACCCGCACCATTTATGTGCAAAACATGGTGTCACAAGGAATAACATGGACAAGCAAAATTTCTTTTCCGATATGCAAGCCAAGATCAACCAGGCTTTAGAAAATTCTCCGGCCAAAGATATCGAAAAAAACGTCAAGGCCATGATGAGCCAGGGCTTTGCCAAACTTGATTTAGTCACGCGCGAAGAATTCGATATTCAGGCACAAGTCCTGGCCAAGACACGCGCTAAATTAGACGCCCTGGAAGCGCGTATGGCCGAACTGGAAGCCAGATAAGCTCGCCGGCGCCCCGTCACCATGTCACTCGCCGTACTTCAGAGTCGCGCCCTCAATGGCATGGATGCACCGGAAGTCACGGTCGAAGTGCATCTGGCCAATGGACTTCCCAGTTTCACGATCGTCGGGCTGCCTGAAACCGAGGTAAAAGAGTCGAAAGACAGAGTCAGGGCGGCCTTACAAAATGCCCGCTTTGATTTCCCGGCGCAGCGCATCACGGTTAACCTGGCGCCGGCAGATTTACCGAAAGAATCGGGACGCTTTGATTTACCGATCGCCCTGGGGATTTTGGCGGCCTCCGGACAAATCCCGGCCGACAGCTTGGCACAGTACGAATTTGCCGGCGAGCTGTCCTTGTCGGGCGAGCTGCGGCCGGTGCGCGGCGCGCTGGCCATGACCTTTGCGATCTGCAAAAGCGCCGAAAAGGCGGCTGAGAAACCACGCGCATTTATATTACCAACAAGCAATGCTGATGAGGCGGCCTTAGTCAGCGACGCCATTATTTACCCCGCTAACTCACTGCTACAAGTGTGCGCCCACTTCGCTGCAAGCGACCCGGAATCAAGGCTGCAACGGCATCTGGTGCATGCCGCCCCGGCCAGGCCGGAGTATCCGGATTTCACCGATGTCAAAGGCCAGTTGCAAGCCAAGCGTGCGCTCGAGGTAGCAGCGGCGGGCGGCCACAGTGTCATTATGGTGGGACCGCCGGGTACGGGCAAATCGATGTTGGCGGCACGGTTTCCGGGCATTTTGCCGACCATGACGGATCAGGAAGCATTGGAATCGGCGGCGGTGCAGTCGCTAACCAGCGGCTTTTCTATTGAAAAGTGGAAAGTCCGGCCGTATCGGGCCCCGCATCACACCGCGTCGGCGGTGGCACTGGTCGGCGGTGGTGGCACACCGCGCCCTGGCGAGATTTCACTCGCGCACCGCGGTGTGTTGTTTCTTGATGAACTGCCCGAATTTGACAGAAAAGTACTGGAAGTATTACGC
>JBBQNW010000177.1:0-5304 GCA_038330335.1 Burkholderiales bacterium
AAAAACGTCGATAACAGCATCAACAGCAACAGATTCGATCGCTTCCACTCTGGCCTCTGGCAGCTTGCTGCGCACCATGGGGGTCTTTTGGTTAGCCGGTTTGCTGCTGGCCTTTACCCCCTGCGTGTTACCCATGGTTCCTATCTTGTCTTCACTGATCGCCGGTCAGACCGGGCACGTCAGCCGCAGCAAGGGATTTGGTTTGTCGCTAGCGTACTCCTTAGGAATGGCCTTGGTATATGCCGGATTTGGTGTCGCGGCAGGATTAGCCGGGGAAGGTTTAGCCGCAGCACTGCAAAACCCCTGGGTCTTGGGTGGGTTTGCTTTGCTGCTGTCGACGCTGGCTTTATCCATGTTCGGTTTTTACGAGCTACAAATGCCGAGTGCGATTCAAAGCCGCGCCACACAATGGTCGAACAGTTTCAAAGGTGGCTCGTTTATTGGCGTATTCATTATGGGTGGCGTTTCGGCACTGGTGGTCGGCCCCTGCGTTGCCGCCCCGCTGGCCGGTGCCCTGGTGTATATCAGCCAAACGCATGACGTTGTTCTCGGTGGTCTGGCTTTGTTTGCCATGGCGCTGGGGATGGGCGTGCCGCTGTTACTCGTTGGCGTTTCGGCTGGCAGCCTGCTACCGCGCGCGGGTAGCTGGATGGAAAGAGTCAAACAAGTCTTCGGCATGATGTTGCTTGCGGTAGCAATCTGGATCGCTTCTCCGGTGCTGCCAGTGGCTATACATATGATGTTATGGGCGGTCTGGCTCACTACGGGTGCCGCTTTGCTTGGTGCATTCGGAACAGCGCCCGCACAGAAGGCAACAAGGCCAGCGGCTCGCGCTGCCGGTCTTGGTTTAACGGCACTGGCCTTAGTGCTATTGATTGGCGCTGCATCGGGCGGTCAATCTATCTTGCAACCATTAGGGCATATTCGTACTGCACAAGCCACTGGAACAAGCGGTGCAGCGAGCGGTGCAGCGAGTAGCGCCGGGCTACCGTTTCAACGCATTGCCAATGTCAAAGACCTCGATGCAGCGCTGGTACAGGCACAGCAAAAAGGTCAACACGTCATGCTCGATTTCTATGCCGACTGGTGTGTGGCTTGCAAAGAATTAGAGAGCTTTACCTTTAGCAGCCAAAATGTTCAACAGCGCCTCGGTGCGGTCAAGTTATTGCAAGTTGACGTGACGGCAAACAGCGCCGAAGACAAGGCCCTGCTTAAAAGATTTAGCTTGTTTGGCCCACCTGGTATCGTCTTTTTTGACGGTGCATCTGCAGCCAAAATCACCCACAAAGTCATTGGCTATCAGGCTCCGGCAGAATTTATGGCATCACTAAGCAGCGCGGCTATTCCCTGAGCATTACAACTCAAGCACAACATAAGTACGAGATAAGCGCAACATAAGCACAACACAATAGTAAGCAGCGGTTCTGTTGCCTGGCGTATGCCGCAACAGAACCGTATTTTAATTCCTCCGCAGCAATATGACCGCCGTGATAGCACTACTCCTCAATAGCAGCGCCAGCAGCAACCGCGACGAAGCGTATCTCTACCGTCAAACCGGTTCGGTTTAAGTCATTCACTAAGTCATTCACTAAGTCACTCACTAAGCCATTCACTAAGCCATCCATCAGAGTGATTTTCGCAAAATGTGTTTCTACGATTCTTTTGACGATAGAAAGACCAAGACCGCTGCCGGGCTTATTGGCGTCAGACAGTCTGACAAAGCGGTCAAAGACCCGCTCCCGCATCTCCGCCGGGATCCCCACGCCTGAATCAGCGATCGTCAAACACACGTCCTTACCCTGGGTCCGGCAAGATAATTGGACATGACCGTTTGGCGGGGTGTAGCGAAAAGCGTTGTCGATGACATTGCGAAATAAAATCAGGCAGCTATCGGGGTGCAATAGACATGTTGCAGCTTGCAGATCAACATCAAAATGCAGTTGCAGTTTCTCTGCCTGTGCGCGCAAGGACGGCAGCTGTGTCGTCAGCAGCGTGGCTAAATCCAGCACAACCAGGGCCTGACTCTGGTCATATTGCGGATCCAGCCTGGCCAGCGTCATCAGTTGTTCCACTAGCCTGGTGGCGCGGTCGACACTGGCGCCCAAGCCACCAATGGCTTCTGTCCTTTCCGCGTCGTTACGGGCGCGTTGTATTACCTGTAAATTTGTTTTAATTGCCGCCAGCGGCGTACGCAATTCATGGGCAGCATCGGCAGTAAACCGTTGCTCGTGTTCCAAAGTCCGGCTGACCCTTTCAAACAGGCGGTTTATTGCATGCAACAAGGGATGCACTTCAATCGGAGCGCCATCAAGACTTACTTTTTGTAAATTATTCGGTGTACGTCGCGATACTTCATCAGCAGATTTTTGTAAGGTTTTAAACACCCGGTTCACCGCCCACCAGATTCCACCGATCATCAAAGGAAGTACCAGCATGGCAAACAACAGCAACTTATAAGCGAATCTGCCGCTAATGTCTTTTCTGTGGCTGCTAGGTTCACCCACCTGTATTTGCAAACGATGCTCTTTATCCCAGGTGGCGTAAGTACGCCATTGCAGACCGTTGATCGTGACCCAACCCAGGCCGGAGGCGTTTTTATTGGCAAAAGGAACATCCGGCGCACCTGTATTTTTGTAAATTAAGTGACTCTCGCTGTCCCATATCTGGAATAACAGATACTGGCTGGGTTCTCCCTTTTCTGAATCTAATTCTGGCTCCGGCGCCGTTTTTTTATCGTCGCCAGATAGCGTTGTCGCGCCTAAGCCGGCGGGGGCAAATACCGTGCTCTCTTCGACTTCATGCTCGGCCAGCGTCAGTAGCAAGCGGCCGGTTTCCGCCAGCGACTGATCAAATAATTCCTGACTTTCCTGATCGGCATCCAGATACACGATAACCGCGCTAGCACCCCATACCGAGATCGTCAGTGTCAGTAAAATACCCAGTAAAGTTTTGCGTAAGGACCATGGCCCAAGAGAAATATAAGGCTGTTCATTCATAACAATTGATACGTCTCCATTCGACTATTTTTATTGCTAAGCATTCTTTCGCGGCTTGCCTAATTTCACCGAAATTCATCGAAGTTTACCGAAGTTTACCGAAGTTCAGCGAATTTACATTAAGGGCTTGTCAATCACGTAGCCAACAGCGTGTATCGTTCTGATGAAACTTTTCCCCAGCTTTTTACGCAAGTGATGGACGTGGACTTGAATCGCATTACTTTCAATTTCTTCACCCCACCCATACAGAGTTTCTTCCAGCCGTTCACGCGTCAGCACCTGGCCCGCGTGCGAGACCAGTAACAGCAAAATACCAAATTCTTTACTGGTAAGCAAAACCGGCTCGTGGCGCAAACGTACTTGCCTGGCCGCGACATCGATTTCCAGCTCACCATGGCAAATTAATTCTCTGGTGCGGCCAGAAGCGCGGCGACTAGCCGAACGGATGCGTGCCGCCAATTCATCCAGATCAAAGGGTTTAATGATGAAATCATCAGCCCCGGCGTCTAGTCCGGAGATTTTGGCAGAAATCTGGTCGCGTGCAGTAACAATCAAAATTGCTTCGGCAAACCCACTCTGGCGCAGTTGCGCCAGTACCACCATACCATCGGATTTAGGCAAACCCAGGTCAAGTAATACACAGTCATAGTGATGCAGTTTTACCGCCGTGTAGGCGCTTTCGGCCGATTCCACCCAATCGACGGCATAACCGCACTGATCCAGGCCAACCTGCGTGGCGCGCCCCAGTTGCGGGTCATCTTCAATCAATAGTATGCGCATTATTTTCTCTCAGGCTGTTTATTCCTCACATCTTATCGGGCACTTGTTAAGAACTTCTTAAGTTCTCCGATGCAAGATAACAACATCCAAACTCCCGGTGAATCGCTATGCCCGCATCTCTGCCATCGTCTATGTCACTCCCCGCCAAGAGAAAAACTCTCTTCCCCTTTGCTATCGTGTTCGGGGCGTCACTCATCGCGCTGACGCACACCGCTTGCGTGTACGCAGAAAACTCTGCGCAAATCCATCTTAGTCCAGAGCAAATAGTGCGTGCCGGCATTACCAGTACCGCAGCGGTCGGCGCCGGCACGCAAGCGACCGGCACAAGGATAAAAGGCAGCGATACCAGCACCAGCGGCCAGCAGCTTTCTGGCACCGTCGTGGCACCCACCAATGCTATCACTGTCGTGAGCACGGTAGTCGGCGGCGTGGTGCAACAGATTCATGTTAATTCGCTGCAACAGGTACAGGCCGGCAGCCCGGTTGCGACGCTGTTTAGCCAGCAGCTCATGGAAATGCAGCGCGAATACCTGCAACTGGCGACCCAGGCACGCTTAAGTAAAGACAAATTAAGCCGCGATGAGGCACTTTTTAACGACGGCATCATCGCACTCGGCCGCCTTCAAGAAAGTCGTGCAGCGGCCACACAAGCAGAGGTGGCAGCGAACGAGCGGTTTCAGGCTTTACGGGCAGCGGGCCTGAGTAAGACCCAGCTCAGTAACATACTCATTACCCATGCTTTGTCACCTTACCTGACCGTCAGCGCCGGCGTGCGCGGCACCTTGCTGGAACTCAATCTGCAGGTAGGGCAAAGAATCGAAGCGGGCATGCCGGTCGCCAGAATCAGCAAGGACAGCGCCTTGTGGATAGAATTTCAGGCGTCCCGGCAACAAGCCGGGCAGATACGACTGGGCGACCTGTTACAGATAAAAGGCTGCGGCATGGCCAGGGTGATCGCGATTTCGCCTCTGGTCAACAGCGCCAATCAAAGTATCTTGATACGCGCCCAGCAAGCTGCCAATGATGGCTGTCTCCAGCTCAATCAGTTTGTCGAGGCGAGTCATCAGAGCGGCAGGATGAGTGCCGACAGCGTTGGCGTGCCCGCTGCCGCGCTGGTACGCAATGGCCTGGACGCTTTTGTCTTTGTAAAAACGGCGCAAGGTTTTGATGCTGTCAAGGTGCAGGTGGTGCCAGGCAGCGCCGATAAAGTCTGGGTCAGTGGCAAAGTCAAGGCCGGTCAGGCTGTCGCGGTGACCGGCATCGTCGCCATCAAAGGCGCATGCGCGTTCATCGCCGTCCCGACGGTCGGCTCGAGCGGCAAGCCGAGCGTCAGCTCGACCTCGTAGACGATGCCGGCCGGGTGTGCGCCGGCGCCGCCGCCGCGCATCTTCCGCTTCGGATCACGCACGCCGTAGTACGTTGTCCACTCGGCGCCGGCGTACGTCGTCGGCACCGATACGAGCGGCAACTCGGTGGCGGCGGAGATCGCCTTGCCGAGGTCGATCGCACTGCCGCCGCCGAGGGCGAG
>JBBQNW010000178.1:0-5193 GCA_038330335.1 Burkholderiales bacterium
ATACCCAATGCGCGCAAAACGCCCAGCAATGGCAAAGGTTCAGCAAAGACCAAGAACAAGGCCAACAAAGGCTCAGCACGCTCACGCAAGAACTGAACACGTTCAGCCTCAACGTCAGCCAGGCAGATGCCGCGCAACAGCGTAGCGCCCAGGAGTTGGCCGCCAGCGAACGCACGCTACACGACAAGCAAACCGCAAGACTAGCCCTGTTTGCCGGCAGCGCCTACGGCCAGGGGCTAAGCGTGAAGCAGATAGAGACGCAATTAGCGGATGCCATCCAACAGGCCAAAACCGGGCTGGTACAACACAGCATCGCCAGCAACGACAGTGCGCAGTTACAGACCCGTAGCGCAGAAGCACTGGCGCAAGCTAAAGCTCGCCTGGTCAGCGACGAAGCCGACGCGAACATTGCTACCGAACACCTGCACGCATGGTTAGCGCAACATCGAATGTTTGCTGAAGCTCCTACCGATATGGCTGACCAGACTGCTGACCAGACGCTTGCCATAACAGCGACGACAAGCATGACTGTCGCCCGGTTACACGCCCTGCTAGCGCACAGCGCGGAATGGATAGCCAGCGAACGTGACGCCCTGCAAGCCATCGCCAACGCCACCCGGCAAGCCGCCACCGTATGGCAAGAGCGCCGCACCCAAAGGCAAGCGCATCAGGACCAGCGCCCCGTTTTGGAATTGCGTCAGGAAATCCAGGAAGACAAAAAACAAGAGGCAGGAGAAGACGTCAACACCGCCAGCGAAGACCGCGCAAGCACCACAGAAGACCACCCTGAATCGATGGCTGCATCCATCATTGAACCGGCCATAGAGCCCTCATTAGAACCCACATTAGAAGCTATTCTAGCCTTACAACAAGCATTAGGCACCCTCGCCAGTCAACGCCAGATCGCCCACGGCAGCGTTTGACATCATTAACGCCATGGAAGCGCAAGACGCCAGATACAGAATCTGGGAAACCCTGAACATTCTGATCGGCGCAGCTGACGGCAAAAAATTCCGCAACTACGCCCAGCAATACACGCTGGACGTACTGCTAGGCTACGCCAACCGCCACCTGCACGAACTGTCACGCCGCTACCGCCTGCAACGCATTCCCGACACCTTGGCCCTGATGGTAATAGACCAGGACATGGGCGACGAACAACGCTCAGTCCACTCGCTATCGGGCGGCGAATCCTTCCTGGTCTCGCTGGCCTTGGCGCTAGGCCTGGCCTCGCTGTCAAGCAACCGGGTCAGAGTTGAATCGCTATTCATAGACGAAGGCTTCGGCAGCCTGGACGCCGATACCCTGCGCGTAGCAATGGACGCACTAGACGGCCTGCAAGCCATGGGCAGAAAAGTCGGCGTGATCTCGCATGTGCAGGAGATGACGGAACGGATTGCAGTGAAGGTGTTGGTACAGCGCGGGGCTGGCGGACGGAGTTTGGTCGGGGTTGGATGAGCGTTAAAAAAAACAATTACGTAGATTAGCACTGAGCTTGTGAAGCCCAACATTGAGCTAGATACCAATCGAATAAATAGGAGCGTGAACTATGAGATGCTGTGGAGCCGGCATTGCAGGTGCCACGTATTACCCACATTATTCCCATTTAATTTAGCCGACAGAAAAGACCGGAATGCACAGAAGACATCGCGCATGTGTGCGACGCGATGCGGATGATCCGTCTATCATGACCATTTGACATCATCGCTACGGGGTATTGCCGGCGCATTGACAAGCAGTTAGAAGCCCATGTCTCACTTCTAAATAAAGCCCTGCAAGAACCCTTGCCCCATAAAAACCAAGAAATAAACAACAATTTAATATTTCATCAAGAAATAATAAAAATTATATTCGATATATTTTTATCGATAAACGATACTTTTTTATTGCATTTCAAATTTTCATGTTCTAAGATGGCGGCATCACCCCAATCTTAAGGAACATCAAAATGTTAAAAGAACGCAATGCACGGATCGCCGCATTCCAAAAAATCAGTGGCTATTTGTTATGCTTGTACAAACCGATCGTCATCTTCTTTTATTTCATTCTGTCTGCGGTTGTAGTCTCAGCGGTTTTCGCCAAGAACGGCGAGATCTCACTGATTCAATTTCTGATCAAACTCTCGGCGAATGACGATGTTTTCGAGATGTATTTCAACACCGGAGTTAGCCTTCTTACCAAGCTGGTCTTTACCACCGCAATGGTAATTTTCATGGTGATCTGCATCATCATTCTTTTCCATTTCAAGAAATTAATAGCGTGCTTCAATGACGGAAATATTTTCAGCCGAAGTGCCGTTCACCATGCCCGCAAAGCCTACAAAATGAATCTACTGGCTGGCTTTTGCGGCTATGGCGCTGAACTGGCGGTAGTCATTGTGGGTTTCACCTACGCCGACAGTGGTAATGGCCATCGTTTGTGGGAGCTGTGCAGCAATGTGCTGGGTTTTGCAGTAGAAATCGGCATCCTTAGTTTGATCTTGTGGGCGCTGGAAACGGGCACCGACCTGAATGAAGAATCTGAACTCACCATTTAGGAGAAATCATGGCAATTATCGTCAACTTAGATGTAGTTCTGGCGCAGCGAAAAATGCGCTTAAACACCCTGGCCGACATGGTCAATATCACACCGCAAAACCTGTCAGTCTTAAAATCCGGCCGCGCCAAAGCGATTCGTTTCGACACCTTAGAAAAAATTTGCGAAGTGCTGCAATGTCAGCCAGGGGATATTTTGGCCTATGACAAAAATTCCCAAAGTGTGATGCAGGAAGACGCTGATGGAGGCGGAGAGAATCATCCATAGTTAGGCCAATACCGCTGGATTCCCGTTTTCTCAGAAATGACGGCATCTAGATTGGCCGATAAAAAACGCACCTTCACCGCTTTATATCTAATCACTTTTTTTAAAAGGAATAGTTCTATGTCGCCGATCAGCACACTAAGGCTCACCCTATTACGAGCCATGTATTTGTTAATCTCGGTCGGTCTTTTTATGACTGTCTGGCCAGCCATACTTTTCCCAACAGAGCGATTGGCCAACGCCAACTCGGTGGCGTTAACATTGGTCGGCTCACTCGGTTTGGTTTCACTATTGGGCCTGCGCTATCCACTTAAGATGTTGCCTATCCTGATCTTCGAATTACTATGGAAGGCGGCTTGGATAGTCGCGTATGCAGTGCCGCTGTGGGTAGAAAAAGGTCTCGATACCTATGCCTCAGAAACCCTATTTGCCACTGGCATGGGCGTAGTACTGGTGCCACTGGTACTGCCGTGGAGGTACATTTTCAAGCATTACATCATGGCGGACGCTGAACCTTTGCGTTGCACGAATCTGGGAGTAGCAAAATGAGGATGCCAAACGCCATCGCATCACCGCAAAATTATGCACGCTTTGCCGGTATCATCTACTTGCTGCTGATCATTGCCGGCGGGCTAGATGAGACACTGATCCGTAACACCATCATCGCGCCGGGCGACCCGCTGGCCACCGCCAACAACATCATGGCGCACGATCTGGGATGCGGAACGCCAGATGGCTGTGATGTCTATTGTGCTGCAGAGAGGCATGTTCAGATTTTAGCGCCATCATCTGTATAATTCGTCCATTAATTTCCCCATCGATAGTCCAATTCAGGCGCCTCCGCCCACGCTTGCGTAATGTGCGATAACGGTGGCGAAGCCTGATTTATCCTTGATTTATCGTTGATTTATCCTTGATTTATCGTTGATTTATCCTTGATTTATCGTTGATTTATCGTTAATTTATAGCCAACCAATAGCGCCAATAAAAGAAAGGCATGACACGCGTTGAACGTGCCAAAATTGCTTTTCCGCATCAAAACGCTTGCGAACAATCTCCGGATGGCATAATCGTCCGGCCTCACCAACTGAAAGAATTTATGATAGATGCACTGATCGCCGGACGCCTGTTTGGCCGACCTGAAGAACGTAGCGGGCAAGCCGGCTCGGTTTATGTGACCTGCAAAGTGCGGGCGGCGACGGATGATGGCGACACGATTATTTGTAATGTCATCGCTTTTCATGACGATGTACGCGCCAGTTTATTAGCGCTGCATGACGGCGACAGCCTGTCACTCTCTGGCGCCCTCACGCCTAAAGTCTGGACCGATAAACAGGGCAATGCCAGGCCGGCGCTGGACCTGATCGCCCACGCCGTGCAAAGCGTGCACCAGAGCGGACGTGAATAGCAGGTTGGTGTTTTTCGTAAACAGATAAAATTAATCGCTCAGTTTAATGCTGGGCAGGGCCGCCATGCGTTAATGCCTGTTGTATTACCGGCGCTTGCTGCGCACGCAACCACCCTGACGCGCGAATGGCGAAAATTGGCGTGCTACGGCGCGTTAATGCATATAGCGTTTAAAGATGGCGTTGAGTTCGCCACTCTTTTTTAACGCATCAATGGCGGCATTCAGGCGCGGCAGCGCACCGGCTTTACCCGGGTTCAGGCGCAGCATCATGTCACTTTCATCAATCACACGGCCTTCGTCACAGGCAAAACTTTCGGGGTCGACTTTGGCCCAGTATTGCCTGACATAGGTGCCGAGAATAATCTGATCAAAGCGTTTCGCCTTGAGCATCAGCAGTAAGCTGGTATTGCTGTGGATGTCAGCTCTTTGAATATGCCCATTGGCAAAAGCCTCATCAAATTGTGGGTAGTTATAGCCGACGATCAAACCGATTTTTTGTCCGTAAAAATCACTGACTTCCTGATGGGTTTTGACTTCGCCGGGACGGTAACACAATACCGCCTTAGCCGAGCCAAAAGCTTTACTGTAGACACCGGGGACGCTGGAATTAGCGCGCCATTTAGGGTTGACGCCCACTTCAATATCCAACAATCCGTCCTCAAACGATTTGAAGATGCGTTTCACTGGGAAATATTGCTGGTCCAGCGTGTCGCCGGTGCGCTTGACGATAGCGGCCATGACATCAGGAAAAATGCCAACTGGCCCGTTTTTTCCAATGATGACAAACGGCGCATCGGCTGTGTCGTAATAGCCAATGCGGAAATTGTCAGCTTTTGCATGGCATACGGCCAGCATGGTAAGAACAAAAGCAAACGGCACAACAACTTTCATTGAATTTCCCACATCGCAAAATCGTTCAACGAGTATACCTGTTCATCATCTAAATGAATGCTTTTTGGCCAATATCAATGACTACATTTTCGTTT
>JBBQNW010000179.1:0-5187 GCA_038330335.1 Burkholderiales bacterium
GATGCGCTTGCTCGTGCATTTCCAGGGTTGTTTGCATCAGGCTCACCGGGCGCCCTTTGCGCCAGCGCCACAACAAAACCGCGTAGCCGGACAAACCGTACAACACAAACAAGCCAAACAAGACACGCGGCGGATCACTGACGATTGCGACGTAGCCGAGCACGATCAAAAATGGGGCAATAAACGGCACAGAACTACGCAAATTAACATCTTTAAAACTATAAAAAGGCACGTTCGTTACCATCGTCAAACCGGCGAACAAGGTGATACTCCAGGCACTCCAGCTTAACTCAGCGCCTTTAAAATGTAGGTCGTCCATTAACAAGATAAACCCCGCCACCAGGGCCGCCGCGGCCGGACTAGGCAAACCTTGAAAATAACGTTTATCGACGACAGCAATGTTAGTATTAAAACGCGCCAGCCGCAAAGCAGCGCAAGCGCAATACACAAAGGCGGCCAGCCAGCCCCATTTCCCCATTCCCTTCAACGACCATTCAAAAGCAACCAAGGCAGGGGCCGCGCCAAATGAAATCATGTCGGACAAACTATCATACTGAGCGCCGAATTCACTTTGCGTGTTTGTCATGCGCGCCACTCTGCCATCCAGGCTGTCGAGCACCATTGCCACAAAAATGGCCATGGCCGCATGTTCGAAACGCTGCGTCATCGCCATCACAATCGCATAAAATCCGCAAAACAAGGCCGCAGTGGTAATCGCGTTTGGCAACAGATAAATGCCGCGTCTTGGCTTGGCACGTAATACGGAGTCGTCGGCATAAGCTGGCGCCTGCTTGGTCTTTCTGGCATTGCGAGGAAACAACTTAAAGTTTCCCTTGGGTTGGCGTCTCTTGATTGATGGCATGCGTGTATTAAGTGAAGTAAAAAATCCAGGAAGCGGCAGAAGCACGGATCACATTCTCGTTTACCGGCCAGAGTCCCTGTTACGTTGATGCCGGAGTATAACCGCGATTGTAGGTCAGGAAAACCATACACGAGCGCTGCAACGGCTGAGAATACGCAAAAATTGGCCCTAACGCCGGCAAGATCGCGATGAAATTAAGGGAACCAAATAAAAACGGCACCGCTTAAGCACGGTGCCGCCGGCATTTCACTTGAAGTCTCGTCGACTTATAAAGCCTGTTTCAGTTGCTCCAAAATTGCCGGATTCTCCAGAGTGGAAATATCCTGTGTGATTTCTTCGCCTTTCGCCAACACACGCAACAGGCGGCGCATGATTTTTCCTGAACGCGTTTTTGGTAAATTGTCGCCGAAACGTATTTCTTTTGGCTTGGCAATCGGGCCGATTTCTTTGGCGACCCAGTTACGCAATTCTGTGGCGATTTGCTTGGCTTCATCGCCAATCGGGCGACTACGCTTTAAGACCACAAAGGCGCAAATCGATTCACCGGTGGTGTCGTCAGGCTTACCGACCACTGCAGCTTCCGCCACCATAGGATGGGCGACCAGCGCCGATTCGATTTCCATGGTTCCCATGCGGTGACCGGAAACATTGAGCACATCATCAATGCGCCCGGTAATCGTAAAATAGCCGGTTTCTTTATTGCGGATGGCACCATCGCCGGCCAGATACACCTTGCCGCCGAACTCTTCGGGGAAATAGCTCTTTTTGAAGCGTTCATCGTCGCCCCAGATGGTGCGTATCATCGAAGGCCATGGACGTTTAACGACCAGGATGCCGCCCTGCCCGTTAGGCAAATCGTGCCCGGTTTCATCGACAATCGCGGCCATAATACCCGGCAAAGGCAGCGTGCATGAGCCTGGTACCAAGGGGGTCGCACCGGGTAACGGCGTCATCATATGGCCACCGGTTTCGGTCTGCCAGAAGGTGTCGACCACAGGACATTTCTCGCCGCCGATATTTTTGTAATACCACATCCAGGCTTCCGGATTAATCGGCTCACCGACGGAACCTAGCAATCGCAGCGACGACAAATCATACTTGTTCGGGTGAATACTGGCATCGCCGTCCGCCGCCTTAATCAGCGAACGAATCGCCGTCGGTGCGGTGTAGAAAATGGTCGCCTTATGTTTTTGTATCATGTCCCAGAAACGCCCGGCATTCGGGTAGGTCGGAATGCCCTCAAAGACGATTTCCGTCGTCCCTACGGCCAGCGGGCCATAAGTAATATAAGTGTGGCCAGTGACCCAGCCGATATCTGCGGTACACCAGAAGACATCGGTTGGCTTGATGTCAAAAGTCCATTTCATCGTCAACATTGCCCACAGCAAGTAGCCGCCGGAAGAATGCTGCACGCCCTTAGGCTTACCGGTAGAACCGGAGGTATACAAAATAAACAGCGGGTGTTCGGCGCTGACCCATTCAGGCTCGCAGACCTCAGATTGGCTGGCGATCAGTTCATGCATCCAGAGATCGCGCCCAGCCGTGAGCGCGACGTTGCCGCCGGTGCGTTTATAGACCACAACATGTTTAATGTTTTCACAGTCACCCAGCGCCAGCGCTTCATCCACAATAGATTTCAAGGGCAGATGTTTACCACCACGCACCTGTTCGTCCGCAGTAATCACGGCGACGGCACCGACGTCGACGATACGCTCTTGTAATGATTTTGCCGAAAAACCGCCAAACACGACGGAATGCGTTGCACCGATACGGGCGCATGCCTGCATGGCGACGACCCCTTCGACTGACATCGGCATGTAAATCACAACGCGATCGCCCTTGCCTATCCCAAGCGACTTTAAGCCGTTGGCGAACTGGCAAACTTTTTGATGCAACTCTTTGTACGTCGCTTTAGTCACATCGCCGGCGTCAGATTCAAAAATAATCGCAACTTTATCGCCCAGACCTTTTTCTAAATTAACATCAAGGCAATTGTAGGAGACGTTGAGCAAGCCATCTTCAAACCATTTGTACAAAGGCGCATCGGACTCATCGAGCGTTTTGGTAAACGGTTTATGCCAGTGCAAATTTTCTCGTGCCAGCCTGGCCCAAAAACCCTCATAGTCCTGCTCGGCCTCGGCGCAGAGCGCATAGTAAGCATCCATACCAGAGATGGTGGCATCTGCAGCAAAGGCTGCCGGTGGTGGGAAAATACGGGATTCTGCTTTAGCGGCGTCGAGGTCTGACATGATTATCTCCGGCTTGTTTTATATGTAATAAAAATACTGCGGTTTATGGCAAAAATACACTGATAAAATTGCTATTTTTTGACAGTCTACACCTTAGTCTTGCAGACTTACTAAAGCCTTACGTAAGACAAAAATCTAAAATCGTCCAAGCAATGGAACACGGAAAAACGCGGCGAGTGTAAAATATTGCCTTGATTTACCAAAATTTTCGTCTGGCATTTGTCTTTTATTTTTGCCTGCCACTATCTTCTTATTTGTCCCAACTGGCTTCACAGTTGCTCACCACCCAGGATGTCATTCATGTCAAAACAAGAAGAACCGCGCAAACTGTCGCCGCTAGCCAATCTGATTTTTTTAAGCCGCTGGTTACAACTGCCGCTGTATTTAGGGCTTATTTTGGCGCAGTGTGTATATGTCTTCCATTTCTGGGTCGAGTTGAGCGATCTGGTCGGCGCCGCAATGGGCAACGAAGCGGCGCTCAAGCACATTTTAGAAGCCGTCGCCATCCCCGGCGCAGACAATCCGACAAAATTAACTGAAACTACGATCATGCTGGTTGTTCTGGGCCTGATCGACGTCGTCATGATTTCCAATTTATTAATCATGGTTACTATCGGTGGCTATGAGACTTTCGTCTCGCGTCTCGGCCTGGAAGGACATCCGGATCAGCCTGAATGGCTCTCACATGTCAATGCCTCTGTATTGAAAGTTAAGCTGGCCATGGCCATCATCGGCATTTCGTCGATTCACCTGCTGAAAACATTCATCAACGCCAAGGCCTACGACACGAAAACTTTGCTGGCCCAGACCGGCATTCACGTCGTCTTTTTACTTTCTGCGCTGGCCATTGCCTACTGCGACCAGATTATGACGAAGACACAACAAGTCGCTAACGAACACTAATTTATCTACTTTTATCACCTAGCCCAGAGCCAATATCATGACAGTCATTAAACGAGACGATCTGATCGAATCCATCGCCGCCGCCTTGCAATACATTAGCTACTACCACCCCGCTGACTATATCGCCCATCTGGCGCGCGCCTATGAAGGCGAACAAAGCCCTGCGGCCAAGGATGCAATTGCCCAGATTCTGACCAATTCGCGCATGTGCGCCGAAGGAAAACGTCCGATTTGCCAGGATACCGGGATTGTTAACGTGTTCCTTAAGATTGGTATGGGCGTGCGTTTTGAAGGTTTTACCGGCTCGATTACCGATGCCATTAACGAAGGCGTACGTCAGGGTTACAACAATCCGGACAACGTCTTGCGTGCCTCGATCGTGGCTGACCCCCTGTTCGAACGTAAAAACACCAAGGACAATACGCCGGCCGTGGTGCATATGGAACTGGTGCCGGGCAACACGGTTGACGTACAAGTGGCGGCCAAAGGTGGTGGCTCTGAGAACAAATCAAAATTTGTCATGCTGAACCCTTCCGATTCCGTGATCGACTGGGTCATGAAAACGGTTCCGACCATGGGCGCTGGTTGGTGCCCGCCGGGCATGCTGGGGATCGGTATCGGCGGTACGGCAGAAAAAGCCATGTTGATGGCGAAAGAGTCGCTGATGGAAGACATCAACATGTTCGACCTGAAACTACGCGGCCCGCAAAACAAGACCGAAGAATTGCGGATAGAACTGTGCGACAAAATCAATGCCCTCGGCATCGGTGCGCAAGGTCTGGGCGGGCTGACCACAGTACTGGACGTCAAGATCAGTATGTACCCGACCCATGCTGCCTCTAAACCGGTCGCCATGATCCCCAATTGCGCCGCCACCCGTCACGGCCATTTTGTGCTCGATGGCTCGGGCCCTGCGTATATGTAACCACCATCATTATCCAGCTGGCCCGATGTACATTGGGTGGCCGATACTGAAAAATCCAAGCGCATCGACCTCAACACCCTGACCAAAGCAGAAGTGGCTTCATGGACGCCAGGCCAGACCTTGCTGCTGAACGGTAAAATGCTGACCGGCCGCGATGCCGCGCACAAACGGATACAAGATATGCTGGCCAAGGGCGAAACCTTGCCGGTCGACTTTACCAACCGCGTCATCTACTACGTTGGCCCGGT
>JBBQNW010000180.1:0-5108 GCA_038330335.1 Burkholderiales bacterium
AACACCATGACGCGCCAGTTATTCGATGCCCGGGCCTCGGTTGAGAAGAACCGCAATGAACTCGAAAACGCCAAGGCCTATCTGGAGTCGGTGCTGGCGAATATGTCGGCAGGGGTCATGGTGCTTGACCACAGCGCCAGGCTGGTCACTTGTAACGAGTCGGTAGAGCGCATCATGTTGCGCAGTTTTGAAACCGAAATTGGCAAGCCGCTGGCCGAGATTGAGGGCATGCAAACCTTTGCCGCCGCCATAGAGCAAGCCTTCTCTGAGCAGCACGCCCATTTAGCCGCGGGTGGCGAAGACCAAAACCAGCAGCACTGGCAGCAACAGATAGAAGTCCCGCGGCCGCAAGCGGTTAAGCCTGGTGAGGCGAAAAATGATAGCCCGAGCGAGGCCGGCCATGATGCTCATAATAATCACAGCGATGGTGACCGCGGGATTACCCTGCTGGCACGTGGTTCGCATTTACCGGTGGCGTCGGACACCGGGTATGTGGTGGTGTTTGATGATATCAGCAGCATCATTTCTGCCCAGCGCTCGATTGCCTGGGGTGAGGTGGCGCGGCGTCTGGCACACGAAATCAAAAATCCTTTGACGCCGATACAGCTCTCGGCCGAGCGTTTGCAAATGAAGTTGCAGGATAAATTAAGTCAAGCCGACATCCTGATACTCAATAAAAGTACCAGCACGATAGTCAATCAGGTCACCTCGATGAAACGCATGGTGGACGATTTCCGCGACTACGCAAAAACCCCGCCGGCGGTGCTGACGCCGCTGAATCTGTCGGTGCTGATCGACGATGTCCTGCACCTGTACATGGCAGGCGACGGCCGCGATGCGATTCATCTTAATTTGGCCGACAAGCTTCCCGCCGTCATGGGGGACGCCACGCAACTGCGTCAGGTGATTCATAATTTGCTGCAGAACGCGCAGGATGCGGTTGCCGATAATCTGAAATCAGATCTGCCGCCAAGAATAGACGTCGTCACAGAAATCGTGCGCTATACCAGCGCCGACAACGATAAAGCCGACCGCTCCGCGGTAAGACTGTCGATTATCGATAATGGCCCGGGATTTTCCAGTAAAATTTTGGCGCGCGCCTTTGAGCCGTATGCCACTTCCAAGCCGCGCGGTACCGGGCTGGGGCTGGCAATGGTCAAGAAAATTATTGATGAACATGGCGGTAGAGTGGATATTCAAAACCGTAGCGATACAAACGGTGCAAAAATATCGATTTTGCTGTTAAAGTTAGCTCCGACTTTGTAATGTCTGGATAATTCGGTGTTGATGTCCTGTAGTCAAATCAGATGGCGCCCGCAGAGGCGCTCAGTTTGAATAAAATAATGAGGGTGTGAGGGTAGATTAATGGCAAACATATTGGTCGTCGATGACGAGATGGGAATCCGGGAGCTGCTTTCGGAAATTTTGGGCGACGAGGGACACGTCGTGCAACTGGCAGAAAATGCGCAACAGGCAAGAGCGGCAAGAATCGAGTCGCGTCCTGATCTGGTCTTGCTCGATATCTGGATGCCGGATACCGATGGCGTGACCCTGCTCAAGGAATGGCAGCGCGATGGCATGCTGACCATGCCGGTAATCATGATGTCGGGACACGCGACCATTGATACCGCAGTGGAAGCGACGCGTATCGGCGCCCTGAATTTTCTGGAAAAACCGATCGCCCTGCAAAAACTTCTGAAAGCGGTACAGCAAGGGCTTAGCCGCAGTGGCGAAGTGGTACGGCCAGTCGCCAGCAGTCCGACCGCGGCGGCAACGGACACGTTTGCCGGCAATCCTGTGCTCCACTCGTTCAATGCCAGCGCCACCACCTATGAGGCAAAGCAATTTTCCGCGTCGCCGGCATTAGCGTTAGCGCCGGCCGCAAACAGCCAGTTCTCCAATCTGTCGTTTGAGTTGCCACTGAGAGAAGCGCGCGATGCCTTTGAACGCATCTATTTCGAATACCATCTGCATCGCGAAGGTGGCAGTATGACACGGGTGGCGGAAAAAACCGGTCTGGAACGTACTCATCTGTACCGCAAACTCAAGCAGCTCGGGGTTGAATCGGTCAAATACGCCAAACGTGGCGAATAAGAAAAGCTGACACGTGGCGCCACCTAGTCGGGTGACCATCGTCAGCGGTGGCAGCTATGCGCAAAGAGAAGCCGCCGTCGCGCACGCCATCAGTCTTCATCCTGAGGCCGAAGCGAAAGCGGTTATTCTCGAGGGTCTGCCAGACGGCAACAGCGTGTTGTTGCCTGCCCCCTCACTGCGGGTTCAGCGCATCGCCCCCGGATGTTTGTGCTGTAGCGGTAACCTGGTCATGCGCGTGACCCTGAATCGCCTGCTCCGGCCAGCGCCGGTACGCCTGTACCTGAGTCTCTCTAGTGCTGAGCACCTGGAAAAAATTCTGCAATTTTTGCAACAAGCTCCGTATGATCTCCTGTTGCATGTCGAACAAAACATTCAGATGTAAACTGAAAAAGTCGCAGTGAAATCTTGGACTGTTCGCGTTTTAGGCAAAAATAAGCGCGAAACTCCAGCGCCGCTTGTCTTCATCATTAAAACTATTTATTTCCCTGCCGTAATTGTTTCTATACACCTTGAAATACGCGATGTGTAGCACCATGTTTAGCTCAGTAAAGCATGAATACTGACAACAACATGACCAAAGAAGGGATGCAAAATGAACCTCATTTATAACAGCGATCAATACAGCGTCGTAGAATTTGGTGCTGATGTTGAGCACGAGGCGCTACGCTTCGGCGGCTATGAAATTACCGACAAGTCGGTGCATAGAGAATGGTTTATCAAAGGCGCCTTAGCGGAAAATTTCCGTAAAGACGTGCATGATCTGATCGCCAGCGAACCCAGTGTAGAAGAAATCGACGATTTTCTCGGTCAGTTTGACTCTTACATGGCACAGCCGGTTTTGCTGCATTAAGCGAA
Organism: Burkholderiales bacterium; assembly: GCA_038330335.1. Taxonomy (GTDB): domain Bacteria; phylum Pseudomonadota; class Gammaproteobacteria; order Burkholderiales; family Burkholderiaceae_D; genus Undibacterium. The sequence goes on from JBBQNW010000180.1 coordinate 2,950, forward strand.
TGCAGATGGAGTGAATGTAGATTTTTTCTTGCCTCCGTCGATCCGATGATTTTTTCGCTTGATGTGTCCCATTGATGTGTCCCATTGATATTGTCCCGGTCTTTTACTTCCAGCGACTTCTGCTGACTTCGATTGCTTGCCGCTCAGCTATCCAGAGTCCGGCCGGCTCCCGGCTGCGGTGAGTGTTTTTCGCTTGCGGATTCTGACGTGTCCTGTTGACCATTGCTGTTGTGACATCCGCTTCCCGGTATCCGTCTGGCAGGCGGTCAGTTGCCGATGGGCGGTTGTCGTGCCATCCAGACCACGGTACACTGGAGTTACAATTTAATATTCGCCTCTCATTTTCTTCCTCCGTCACTCAGCAGGCACTTCAGCACCATGACAAATTCATTGCACGACTTTATCCGCGGCTTGCCCAAGGCTGAATTACATTTGCATATTGAGGGCTCGCTGGAGCCTGAACTGATGTTTGCATTGGCACAGCGCAATGGCGTACAGCTTCCTTATGACTCGGTGGACGCGCTGCGGGCGGCCTATGAATTTAGTGATTTACAATCTTTTCTCGATTTGTATTACGCCGGCGCTGCGGTCTTGCTCACCGAGCAGGATTTTTATGATCTGACGATGGCTTACGTGCTGCGGGCGCGGGCTGACAATGTGCGCCATGTGGAACTTTTCTTTGATCCGCAAACGCACACAGCACGCGGTGTCGCGATCGAAACGGTGTTTGCCGGGATTGCCCGTGCCTTGCGTCAGGCGCGTCTGGAAGATGAATTTTCGGGCAGCATGATTTTGTGTTTTTTGCGCCATTTGAGCGAGCAAGATGCCTTTGCCACGCTGGCCCTGGCTTTACCCTTGCGCGCAGAGTATGCTGACCTGTGGCAGGGTATTGGCCTGGATTCGGGCGAGCTTGGGAATCCCCCGGAAAAGTTTGCCGGGGTATTCGCTCAGGCGCATGCATTGGGCTTTCTTGTGGTGGCGCATGCCGGCGAAGAAGGTCCGCCAGCCTACATCCATAGTGCGCTCGATATCTTAAAGGTAGAACGTATCGACCATGGCGTGCGCGCCGAGGAGGATAGAAGCCTGATGGAGGTGCTGGTGGCGAGCCAGATACCATTGACGGTATGCCCGTTGTCTAATCTTAAGCTGCAGCTTGTGCAGGATTTACGTCAGCATAATCTGGCACGGATGTTACGCGCCGGCGTGTGCGTCACCATTAATTCTGATGATCCGGCTTATTTTGGTGGCTATATGAACGCGAATTTCATTGCCAGCGCCGACGCTTTAGCGCTCAGCCGCGCCGAGCTGATACAGCTGGCCAAAAATAGTTTTTGCGCCTCGTTTGCGCCGCCGGAACAAAAGCAGGTCTGGTTGAATGAACTGGCGGCGTATGCCGGTGATGGCGCTGAGCGACCGATGGCAGAGAGTTCTGTCTAAATCGCGCTGTGGATTTGTCGTCGACACGAAATTTTGGGCAAAAAAAACCCGCTAGCGAATGGCTGCGGGCTAAATCCAAACCTTAAGAGGTGTTGGAGGAGACAGGCACTACTGTATACAAACGTCATATATTTGTATGCTTTATTATTCGCATATCAGTTATGCAGTCTATGAATAGGCATCTGATTCGGTTTTTTGCGAATGATGTCGTGCTCACAGAGTTCCGTCTCCTGGTTCAGCCGGGAATTATTTGTTCAAAATTTTTGGCGAAAAAAAACCCGCAAAGTTTGCGGGCTAAATCCAAACCTTAGGAGGTGTTGGAGGAGACAGGCAAACTATATCGCAGTGCAGCAAATTCACCAATATCTATTTTTGTATATCGCTCATACGCACTGTGAATATCTGAGTCAGCCCAGATAAGTTCGCGCTCACTGGGCGCTCACTGGCTTCGGCTTTCATAGGACAGACCGAGCTAAAAATACAGAGAAGATTTGAAAAAAGCGAATGGAAAATGACAGAAACAAAAAAGGAAATAAAAAAAACCCGCTACCATGAAGGTGCGGGCTAAATCCAAACCTTTGAAGGTGTTGGAGGAGACAAATGAACTATATCGCAGTGCAGCAAATAAATCTGCATTATTATTTGTATACCGGTTATCACAAAAGTGAATATCTTGATATCGGACTATGTTGCCACTCAAGGACAGATTGCTGCCGCAGTAG
>JBBQNW010000181.1:0-5072 GCA_038330335.1 Burkholderiales bacterium
CCGCATCACACCGCGTCGGCGGTGGCACTGGTCGGCGGTGGTGGCACACCGCGCCCTGGCGAGATTTCACTCGCGCACCGCGGTGTGTTGTTTCTTGATGAACTGCCCGAATTTGACAGAAAAGTACTGGAAGTATTACGCGAGCCCTTAGAATCGGGCCACATCACGATTTCACGGGCGGCCAAGCAGGCCGATTTTCCGGCCCGATTCCAGCTGATCGCTGCCATGAATCCCTGCCCCTGCGGCTATCTGGGACACAGTAATGGCAAATGCCGCTGTACCCCGGACCTCGTTGCGCGCTATCAGGGGAAAATTTCCGGCCCCTTGCTTGACCGGATTGACATGCAAATACAGGTTGGTGCCCTGCCACATGAAGACTTACTGAAACAGGCAAATGGGGAATCCAGCACGGCGATACATTCCCGGGTGGAACAAGCTTTTCAACGTCAGCTGGCGCGTCAGGGCAAGCCGAATAACTTGCTCTCGACCCGGGAAATTGACCGGCACTGCCAGCCGGATGCCGCGGCCGAACAGCTGCTACGCACTGCCATGATCAAACTTAGCTGGTCCGCCCGCGCCTATCACCGGGTGCTGAAAGTCGCCCGCACCATTGCTGACCTGGCCGGCGCCGCCGATATTGCTCAGGCGCATGTGGCGGAAGCCATCCAATACCGCCGCGCGTTAAGAGAGCATTAAGAGAGAACTAAACCGCCAGCCCGAGCACTGACATGGCACAGGAATTCCGCCGGCAAATACGCCGACATTCCGGCTGCCGGCTTTTACCTTCCCTCCCGCTATCGTCAGCGGCGGTTGCGGTCATGCCCACAAGCATGAATCCTCGAGAGCAAAGCGCTCATTTCCCATAGAAGGCGGGGCTGAGCAAGAGTCGCGCATGGGATAGGCCCATCATTCAATGTAACAAGCTCAATACCCCTCCCCCCGCAAAGTATTTTCTTTGCTGCAAAAAAGCCAGATTCAGCACGGAAATACCACAAGACACAATAAGTCACAATTGTAGTTTTCCCGTTCCCTAGTGTCATTGGTAATGCCATTGGTACTGTCATTGATACAATCATTCATAGACAGAATATTCTTGATAAAAATACACAATAAGGCACTGATTAGCTATAGGAAATTCACTCTATGGCATCGCTTCACCCATCAAATTTTTCCTGGCTGATACGTTAACACAGACGCCTCCGCTGAGTCTCTACCGGTTCAAATGGCCTTTTTTAGAGTGTGCAAGGGTTGCTTTGAGGATACAAAAAACTTATAGTGGATAGACATTTATTTGGAGAAACTATGAAATTACTACCTTTTCTGGCGATGCTGGCAATGCCCTTGGCGATCTCTTCTGCGTATGCGGACGATGGTATCGATATGCCGACCATGACGGTCAGCGGATTTGGCACCGCAGCGTTAACCCGCAGCAATTCAGATGCTGCTGAATTTATCCGGCCAAACCAGCTCAAGGGCGTGAAAACCGATGCAAAAACCGGCGTAGACTCCAATTTCGGAATTCAGGCAACGGCTAAATTTAACGACTGGCTATCGTTCACCGGACAAGGTCTGGTCAGAAAAAATGTGAAAGACGATTTCGTTGGTGAAATGGCGTGGGCTTTTGCCAAAGCAAAGGTCTCGGAAAATCTGAGCATACGCGCTGGTCGCGTCGGTTTGCCGGTCTACATGATTTCCGACTATCGCAACGTCGGTTACGCCAACACCATGATACGTCCGCCGGTAGAAATGTATACCCAGGTACTGCTGGAAAGCGTGGACGGTGTCGATGCGGTCTACCAGACCTCATTTGGTGAAACCTCGGTCACGGCACAACTGGCGCTGGGTAAATCGGAATATGAAAGTAGCAACAACTATACGGCCAAGTTCAAAGATTTAGTCGGCATCAATCTGGTTGCCGAAAACGGCCCTTTCACTTTCCGTCTCGGCCGGGTAGATACCAAGGTTAGCGTGGAAAACTCCGCCAACTTAAACGCGGTGGCCGGTGGGCTGGCGAAGTTCGGTTATGTTTCTGCCGCCAATAGCTTAATCGTCAAAGACAGCAAGACCTCGTTTACCTCATTAGGGCTGGGCCTGGACTGGAAGAATATTGTCGTACAGGCGGAACTGGGCAAACGTCAATCAGACAGCCTGACGATTCAGGACACCACCTCATGGTATACCATGGCCGGTTACCGCATAGGCAAGTACCTGCCCTATATTAATCACGCGTCGGCCAAACAAGATAGCCCGCGAACTGTCGCCGGCTTACCGACTGCAGGTCCCTTATTAGGATTGGCGGCGGGTGCGAATGCGTTTGCCTCAGCGGCACCGCTACAGACCAGCAATAGCATCGGTGTGCGTTGGGATTTTTATAAATCGGCCGCATTAAAGCTGCAGCTCGACCGAATCTCACCATCCAACGGGAATGGCACCTTCATCAATGCGAAGCCAGGCTTCACTGGTCCTGTGACCGTGTTTGCTGCTGGCATAGACTTTGTATTTTAAGGAGGCCAAGATGAAAAAACTTACTCAAGCACTGGTAGTGGCCGTCACTTTGTCAGCCGCATTGATGCCGGCAATGGCGGAAGTGGTGATCGTGGTGAACGCTAAAAATGCCGCAACGCACATGAGCCTGGAACAGGCATCGCAATTTTTCCTCGGAAAATCAACGATGTTTACGCCAGTTGACCAATCCGAAGGTTCAGCGATACGTGCCGAATTTTACAAAAAAGTGGCCGACAAAGAACCTTCCCAAGTCAAAGCGCTCTGGTCCAAGTTAGTCTTTACCGGCAAAGGTACTTTGCCTAAAGAATACAACTCTAGTGCCGATGTCAAAAAAGCGCTGGCGGCTGACCCTAACGGTATTGGTTATATCGAAAAATCGGCAGTCGACGCCTCAGTCAAAGTCGTCAGCAGCCTGCCGTAACCTGAAACGGATGGGCCAGAATATCGTCGCCTATCCGTTTTACCAAACACTTTTGCCACACCTTGCTAATGGATAAATGATGAGTATCAAACGCAGAATTTGGGCCCTACCTTTGATTTCTACTGTCATTTTTGGCATTGGTCTGGCCGTGAGTGTGTATTTTTCCACCACCGCTATTTCATCGATTACGGCAACGGCCGACATGGATTATCCACTGCTGGACCGGTCAAAAATACTGCAAAGCGATGTCCAGGGCGTGGTCGATGCCCTTAAACAAGCGGTCGGTGAGGGCGACAAAAAAGGGGTTGAGGTGGTGGCCGAGAGCGCGAAAAAAGTCCGCGAAAAACTCAGGCAACTCGCTGCAGTCCCGGGTCAGCAAGCGCTGGCAGAACGCCTTTCAAAAGAATTCGATGCCTATTACGCGCCGGCATTAAGCGTGGCAAAAATCATGATGGGCATCGACCAGGGCGAACCCCAAGCCGCGATTGGTCAGATGCAAACCGCCCTGAAAACGCTGGAAGCCGATCTCATAAAAACAGTCGATACCGCACAAAAACAATTTACCGCAGGGGTAGCGCATAGCGGCAACAATGTCCGTAATGTGTTGTACACCGCGATTCTGGTTGCCCTGATCGTGACATTGACGCTGGGAATTGTTTCATTTTTTGTAGTGCGTACCATCTGGCAACAGCTAGGGGGCGAACCGGAATATGCCAGAGAAATTGCCGCAGCCGTCGCTGCAGGCGACCTGAGTATGCAAATAGCGATGGACGAGAAAGATACCGGTAGTCTATTAGCGGCGCTGAAAGAAATGCAAAACCGGCTACAAAACATGGTGTCAGACATTAAAGTATCTGCCGACACCATCAAGCTGGCCAGCGCCGAAATTGCCTCCGGCAACTCTGATTTGTCTTCGCGTACCGAATCCCAGGCCAGCAGCCTGGAACAGACCGCCAGCTCGATGGAAGCGCTGACCGATACGGTGAAACAAAATGCTGATAATGCCAGACAGGCTAACAAGTTGGTCGAAACCGCGTCGGAAGTGGCCATCAAAGGCGGCAATGTGGTGAGCCAGGTGGTCACCACCATGACCGACATTAATAATTCGTCTAAGAAGATTGTCGACATCATTGCCGTGATTGACGGCATCGCGTTCCAGACCAATATTTTGGCATTGAACGCAGCAGTTGAAGCAGCTCGGGCGGGTGAGCAAGGACGTGGTTTTGCCGTGGTCGCTTCGGAAGTGCGTAACCTGGCGCAGCGCAGCGCGGCGGCGGCCAAAGAAATCAAAACCCTGATTGGTGATTCGGTCGATAAAGTCCATGCCGGATCACAATTAGTCGATCAGGCCGGCAATACGATGGATGAAATTGTGGCCTCGGTAAAAAGAGTCAGGGACATCATGACCGAGATTTCGGCGGCGAGCCAGGAACAAAGCGCCGGGATACAGGAAATCAGTCAGGCTATCGGGCAAATGGATGAGATGACGCAGCAAAACTCGGCCCTGGTCGAGCAGGCAGCGGCAGCGGCAGAATCACTGGAAGAACAGGCCGACCATTTAACCCAGGCACTTGAAGTGTTCAAATTGTCAGCCACAGACTATGCCAGTACGCCCAAGGCTGCAGGAATGGCCTACCGGGCAGCGCCAACGGCGCAAAATATGAAGTCAGGTAATACACCTGCCGCGCTGAAACTGGCAGCAAAGCCGGCCACGGGAAAAAAACCGGCAGCGACGGCAACCGATGATTGGGAAGAGTTTTAATCGCTGATCGCTCATTGTCTATTTCATGGCAGCGGTTTATTGCTGACTTAAATAGGTCTGCGCCAGTCTGGCCCAGTAAGTCGCCCCGAGCGGTAATAAATCATCATTGAAATCATAGCTGGGGTTATGCAGATTGCATGGCCCTAAGCCATGGCCGCTATCACGATGCCCGCCTTCGCCGTTACCGATGAAGACATAACAGCCAGGTTTTTCTTGCAGCATAAAGGAAAAATCTTCGGCGCCCATGGTTGGCTCTACTTGCGCATTGACCTGCTCGTCGCCGACGATGGCCCGCATCACTTCAACCGCAAATGCGGTCTCTTTGGCATGATTGACCAGCGGCGGATAATTGCGCTTAAACTCAAATTCCAGCCCGGCATCGAA
>JBBQNW010000182.1:0-4962 GCA_038330335.1 Burkholderiales bacterium
GATGACGTGACAGAGATAATTAGGCCCTCACGAAAAATGGGCGTCATAGCGCTAAAAAAAACAGTATTTATTTGCTATGCAGCCTATTTTTTAGCACGCACAGTATCGCTTGTTGATACTCGCTGAGTATCTGCCGCAAAGGGTTAAAAAAGGTTTCTAATGAAGACTTACGGCAATTTTTATGATGTTTCAGGGCAGGTGCCTTGCCGCTTGATGAATGTTGCGTAAGCTTTGTAATAAAAACAGAAACAGAACACAAAACACAAGCACAAAATAAGGAGACATAGCATGGGCAAGCATTGCAGGCGTCAGGCGTTGATAGAGGCCGCCGATCCTGGTCTTTTGGATGACGCTCAGGTCGACCTCTTGATGCAGTTTCTGGAGGAGTGTGCCAAAAAATCCGGCGCGATGCAGCTCAACGGCACCAGGGTGTTGCGGTATTTGCACGGTATGCGGGCGTTCTGAGGGGCGTTGAGTGGCAAGTTAATTTATCTGGCGACCAAGATGCGCTTAAGCTTCATCGCTGCCATGCTGTCGCGCCACTGAGCCTGGTTCTTTGTCGCTAACAATCACACGCCGGCTTTTAGCATTTCTACGTGGGCAATATCATCTTCCAGATACATTTCTGATACCGTCACGAAGCCAAAAGACTGGTAAAACTTTTCCAGATATTGTTGGGCACCGATACGCACCGGCTGGCCCGGGTAGCGCAGTTGCAGTTGCTCTAGCCCTTTACTTAGCAATTGCTTTCCTACGCCGGTACCCCGCGCGGCTTTGCTGGTAATGACCCGACCCAGCGATGCCTCGGTAAACTTAATGCCGGGCGGTACGATGCGCAAGTACGCGGCCAGCTGTTGTGCGCTGGTCCAGGCCATCAGATGCTGGCAGGCGGGGTCGGCGCCATCCATGTCTTGATACACACAATTTTGCTCCACCACAAATACCTCGGAACGGCTGCCAAGTATGGCGTAAAGCTGGGCTGCGCTCAGTTCAGAAAAAGTGGCGCATTGCCAGGTGATGTCGGACGGCATAGTGAGTGTTCAATAGAAATTTTTCGGAGCTGACCGGCTTGCCAGCTTGCTTAGCTACATCTGCCGGAACAGATGCGCATACACGCGGCTGACCTGTAACTTGTCGTCGCTGCCGCGTAATGTCAGCGTGAGTTTACCTGATTCATCCCGCGTTGCGTTCTGGATACACTGGCTGTTGACGATATTGCTGCGATGAATCTGCCAGAACACATTGCTGTCTAGCTGCGGCAATAAGTCGCGCAGGCTCATGCGTATTAACGACGCATGCTCGGCGGTGACGACATTGATGTATTTGTCGGTGGCTTCAAAATACAAAATATCGGCGATCGGGATCATGCGTATCTGGTTGCCGACGGCGGCGCGGATGATGCTGAGCTTTTCCGGCTGCCGCCCGGTTACGCCGGCCACGCCGGTATCGCGGGCAGAACGATGGGCGGCGGCAGGAACCAGCTGGCGCAACTGGGCGAGCATGTTTTCCAGCTCGTCAGGGCGGGTTTGGTGGTTTGCCAGCTTGGCTTGCAAACGCTTGACGGTTTTGCCCAGGCGCTGTTCGCTAATCGGTTTCAAAACGTAATCTGAGGCGGCGTGTTCAAACGCCTGCAGGGCAAATTCATCATAGGCGGTCACGTAGACAATCAAGGGAAACGCCTTGTCGTCGGGCCATTCTTCGGCCAGTTCATGGGCTACTTCCAACCCAGTTTTTCCGGGCATTTTAATGTCTAGAAAAAGAATATCCGGTAGCTGGGCCAGGGTTTCCTGCACGGCAGCAACGCCGTTTTCTACCACGCTGCAAATATGCAAATCCGGCCACAGTGTTGCCAGGGTGTTGACCAGCGTCAGGGAAAGAATGGTTTCGTCTTCGGCAATAAGGGCGCGTGCAGAGCTCATAGATGGTTCCTGGTGGATGGGCTGGAAGTTATGTTGATACCGCTAATGGTGCAGGCATAGGAATGCACAGATGCGCAATCACGCCTTCCGGCTGATTGGCACTGAGCGTCAGGCTGGCGCCGGGGCCATACAGGGCCAGCAGGCGCTCGCGCACGTTGGCATTGCCGATGTGCTTGCTGCTGTCGCCACTGCTGTCGTCGCTATTGTCGTTATTGTCGCCATTTGCCGGCGTTTCCCGATAATCAAACGGCAAACCTAGGCCGGTATCGCTGACGCTCAGGTGCAAGAAAGCGCCTTCCTGCCTGGCGGTAACGTGAATCGTCCCGCCCTCTATTTTCGGTTCCAGGCCGTGTTTGATGGCGTTTTCCACCAAGGGCTGCAGCAGCATGGGGGCGATGGCGCTGGCCTGCAGAGCGGCTGGCAGATCCAGGGTGTAGCTGAGCCGCTTGCCCATGCGTATGGCGAGCAGTTCCAGATAGGCGCGCATCAGGCCGAACTCTTGTCCCAGCGTGGTTTTGTCGGTGCGCGATGAGCTTAAGCTGGCGCGTAAATACACAATCAACTGCTCCAGCATGTAGTGCGCACGTTGCGGGTCTAGCGTGATCAGCCCCTGCAAATTGGCCAGCGTGTTAAACAACATATGCGGTTCGATCTGCGCTTGCAGTCGCTGCAACTGGGCTTGCATGGCTTGTTTTTCTATGGCGGCAGTGCGGGCTTTCTCTTTTTCGGCTTCGGCTCTGAGTTCGGCCAGTTTGCTCTGGTTCCAGAAAAACACGCCACTGACCAGGCTAATGATGATGCACATGACCAGCAGCACCCGATCGCCACGCTCGTGCAAATGATTAAAACTAGGAATCGGGATGCCATAAATGAGCATGCCTAGCGTCAGGCCCAGGTAGTAGCCGAGCGGTGCCGCGACCAGGCAGACCAGCAATAAAACGAGCCGGTTCGGCTTGCTTTTTTTCCACAGTAGCCAGCGACAACCATCAATCAGCAAGGTGATGCAGGTGCCGATCAGCATGGAAAAGACCCAGTTCATGAGAAACGGGCCGCCGGTGTTGAGTACATAGGTGATAAACAGGGCGACAGCGGTGTTGAACAGCGTCATATACAGCGCGGAATACAACAAGGCACGCTTGAACGGCACATCGTGATTGAGCAATAAATGCATAGGAAGGAAGGGTGATTTATTCAAGGTGATGATATTTTCTCTGCGTGCTGTTTTTATGGCAGTTAGTCGCGTATTAATTGGATAGTAGTTGGCTATTTTTTGTGCAACGATGTGTAATTGAGGGCAACTTAAGTAGCTAATATCATACGTGATTTACCCGGTTTTCCGGCTGACAGTCGCAGCGGATGATGCGCTGACGCGGCGCAAAATGATAATAGCAAGTGATGAAGCTGCGGTTTGTTAGCCTTAAGCTAGGTAAAAGTGGCGTGAGGTGCTTAGGCTCTGTGGGCTTACTTCGATTGGCCAGACGACATTCAGGGCCAGTGTGGTGTTGGCGCTTTACTAAAATTATTACCGCCTCCACGCGACAATAGAAGATATTTTGCTGATATATTTACGCCTTCGTTTCATCCCCCCAACTAAATATATACAACTGATTTTTTGTTGTGTGTTGGTTTGACACCGTTCTTTTGCCCAGACCCTAGGATCATCATGCTTCAGCAAAAAAAGTTCGTTCCCGCAGTGGCTGCCCTCGTACTCTTTTTTTCTTGTTCTTCCATCGCTTTTGCCCAGACTTCTGTGCCAAAGCCAGTGCCAGCGAAAATAGCCAAGGCTGCAGCAAGCGTTGCCGAGGCGGAGCAATTTTTAAAAAATGCCGAAGCCCGTCTGGAAAAATTATCCACTAATGCACAGCGCGCCGCCTGGGTGTACGAGACTCATATCACTGAAGACACCGAGCTCATGTCGGCGCAAGCAAGCGAACTCGCGCTCGCCGCTGCCGGCGAGATTGCGCTGGCGGCACGTCGCTACAATGGCTTAGTGTTGCCGGTGGACAGCCAGCGTAAACTGAAGCTGTTGCAGCTTAGCCTGAGCTTAAGTGACCCGCAAGACCGTGAAGCCTATACCCGCCTGGCAACCTCCATGGCCGGTGATTATGGCAAGGCAAAATATTGCCGCAAGCTCGATGACCCAACATCGTGTCTGGATTTGGGGCAGATGGAAGAGATCATGGCGCACAGCCATGACCCTGCTTTGCTGAAAGAAATCTGGCTGGGCTGGCACCAGCAGGCACGCAAATATAAAGACAGCTATTCGCAGTATGTCGCCGTGTCGAATAAGGGCGCGCGTGACATGGGCTTTGCCGATACCGGTGCCTTGTGGCGTTCGCAGTACGACATGCCACCGGAGGCTTTTGCGGCCGAATCAGAACGCTTATGGTTGCAGGTGAAACCTTTATACGATGCGCTGCATCAGTATGTGCGCCTGAAATTACGTCAGCACTACGGCAATGACGTGGTGCCGAAAGAGGGCCCGATACCGGCGCATTTGCTGGGCAATATGTGGAGCCAGTCCTGGGAAAACCTGTATCCGCTGGTGAAGCCGCAAGGCCAGGCGGGTTCTTTGGATGTGGGCGACGTGTTAAAACAACAGCAGGTCGATGCCAAAACCATGACGCAGTTTGCCGAAGGTTTTTATCTCTCGCTGGGGATGGAAAAGTTACCGCCAAGCTTCTGGCAAAAATCCATGCTGACCAAGCCGCGTGACCGCGAAGTGGTGTGCCATGCCTCGGCCTGGGATCTGGACAGTTTTCTCGATGTGCGGATCAAGATGTGCATCAATCCGACCACAGAAGATTTCCTGACGATTCATCATGAATTAGGCCACATTTATTATGATCTGGCATATCGCCGCCAACCGCATCTGTTTAAAGGCGGCGCTAACGACGGCTTTCATGAAGCGATTGGCGACACAATCGCGTTATCTGTGACACCTGAGTATTTAAATAAACTTGGGTTGTTGAAAGAGGTACCGGACGCGTCGCAAGACGTCGGTGTGCTGCTGAACCGGGCGCTGGAAAAAGTCGCCTTTCTA
>JBBQNW010000183.1:0-4945 GCA_038330335.1 Burkholderiales bacterium
CCAATACAGTTGCGGGTTTCCCAGATTTTTTTGCCACGAATAGCCGATTCCGTCAGGTTGGCACGATTGTCCTGTTTCGGCAGTGCTGTCATGGTGTCGAAACTTAGTCCTAGAAAGAGCAGGAAAAAAAACACCGAACCACCATAAAAAATATTCCTGGCCGTCGATTTTGTGAACGATGAGCTCATGTCGAGTAACCCCCCTTGTTGTTGTGATTAATAAAAATGTGTATCCACAAGAGCAAATACTTTCCTGGTGGTAAGGAGATGCGACTTGGTGTTTTCTGATAACTATCGGATTATATTTATTCAACAACTAAAAGTCCTTGACCGCGGTCAACGACTAAAATTTATCGGGAGTAATTGCCAGGAGTCGCGTGCATCGTGAATGCAGAGCGCTGTCCGCGGAGAGTACTGCAGAGTTATTGGCGCTCTACTGATTTATCGCAATCCCGTGAGTTCAGGATTGACTGGTGAATTTTGCTCTTGGGAAGGGGGCCTGGCTTCACTGGCGATACTTGGCGGAGCAGGCCACTTAACTGAGGGCGGCAGAACTATGCCAAACACGATTGATTGATTGATTTGGGTTTAATTAAAACACAATGGAAATCGTTTTAAACGCAATGATGCTTATTCGTTTTCTAAAATAATCCGGCGCAAACTCCAGCCGGAAGGCATTTCTTGGCATAAGGATGTGTTTTTACTGGCGAATGCCGGATCCTCAGCCAGCGATGCGCTAAATGAGGTCAGGAGGCGATGAAGCTGGCTAGCATCCGGCAACATGGTGCCAAAAAAAAGAGTTTGATCGTTATGCTGAACAAGCAGGGTAGGGAAGTTCTCTACATCGACGTCCTCCACCAAATATGCCTGATCTTCGATGTCTATCCAGGCAAAACACTTGTCAAGATGCTGTTCCTGCAGGGTGTCAAACTGCTTGCGGTAAGCCGTACAGGTGTCGCACCAGGCTGCGCACAAGCAGACTACTAGCCACGGTGTTTTCGATAAACCGGCTCTGATCACGCTTAAATCTTCAGTATTTTTGTTTAAATTTGGCATGCCTTATTTTAACCGATCAGTCGCCAGAGATAAATCTCTGGCACAAGACGATTGAACTGCTAACGGACAATGTAAAATACGGCTATGACAATACTTCTCGCAATTGAAACATCGACGGAAATGGCATCGGTTGCCTTGTTGAGCCAAACTGGCCTGATTTACCGTGAACTCTCCGGGGTAAAAACCCATTCACAAGGCATACTTCCTGCGATTCAAGACATTTTGACACAGGAAAAAATGTCACTACAAGACTGTAATGCGATCGCCTTTGGTTGTGGTCCCGGCGCCTTTACCGGGGTAAGGACCGCTTGCGGTATCGTGCAAGGTCTGGCTTTCGGTGCTGATTTGCCGATATTACCCATCGTCAGTTTGCACGCGATGGCACAGGCCGCATTTGAGATGCATCCGGATACTGATTTTATCTGCGTGCTCGATGCCCGTATGGGCGAGGTGTATTGGGCCCATTACCGCTATGCCAATCAGGGCTGGCAACAAATTTCTCCGCCGGCGTTGGCTTTACTTGAGCAAGTGCTTGCGTATGCCGAATCTCATGCCGACGTCTTGGCTCTGGGGAATGGGATAAATTCTGCGATGCATGAGCGCTACCAGGTGGTGGTAGTAATGCCGCACGCTGCCCAGGTTGCTCAGCTGGCAATGCTAGATTTTTCCGCCGGTAAGCAGCTTCCGGCCGAGTCGGCGCAGCCTTTATATTTACGCAATAAAATCGCCTTGACGACGGCCGAACGTATGCAACTGAAGGTGGTATGAACGACCTTTCCGATCATACTATTCATCAGGCAGCGAACATGGAAAGCATGCGTGCCTATGATTTTTGCCAACTCAGTTTCGCTGATGTAGACGACATTCTTAAGATAGAGCAGCAGGTGTATTCGCACCCGTGGAGCCGGGGGAATTTTCTCGATTCCCTCTATTCTGCCTACGACATCGCCGGTTTGCGCAGTCGCAATCAGCAATTATTGGGGTATTTTGTGTTGATGCCAGTATTGGATGAAATGCATCTGCTGAATCTTGCTGTTGCCGGGGAGGTGCAGGGGAAAGGGTATGCGCGCATCTTGCTCGACAACATATATGCTTGCGTCCGGAAGAGAAATTTTTCATCCATCTTACTGGAAGTGCGTATCACTAATCTGAGGGCGATTCAAGTGTATCAGCGTGCAGGTTTTGCCGAAATCGGGCGCAGGAAAGCGTATTACCCTGTTGCTGAAAATCAACGTGAAGATGCTATCGTGATGCGCATGGAGTTGTGAATGACACGAGATTTTATGAATAATCAACAAGCAAACTTGCATGCAGAAATGGGCATCGGTCCCTTATGGAGACTGCGCCGTTCTGAGCCAGATGCGCTCCCTTCAGCATCTGAGATAGCGATTGCCTCATCCGTCAGTCAGCCCGTTAGCGTCGCTGACTTGTCGCTCAGTGCGAGCGATGTAGCCGCGCCGGAAACTATACCTGCAATTGCCATGTCGCCCGATGCATTTGCCGCAGCGTGCCGTGCTTGTGGCCTGTCCGAGCGCGATACTGACACTTTGCGCGAGATCAGTAAGTCACGCCCGGATTACGTTTTTATTGAGCAACAACCACTTGAGTTTGCAGATAGACTCAAACAAAGCATATTCAACGCCTCTCGTATTCTGCGCAAAAATATGTTGCAGGCCTTGCTTAGTCAGGTCGCCGGCAATGTGATTGTTTTTAATCTCATCAATACAAATGAAGTCGCAACTGTTGCGTCTGTGGAAGGCGACGTCGCAGTACCTTGGCTAGAGCTGAGCGTTGCTCAGACCGGTCTGAAGGCACTACTCAGGCTGCTGCAAGCATCGGTGATCGTCTCGCTTGGTAGTGAGGCGGCAGCGTCCTTGCTGGGACTGCAGCATGAGGCATCATCAGGAAGTTTGCGCGGGCAATTACGCGATATCGAAGGTTTGCCCTTAGTCGTCACTTATCATCCGCTAGAGCTACTACAGCATCCTAAAGAAAAGGCGAAGGCCTGGTCTGATTTATGTTCCGCCAGACATCTCGTGCCGGTACGCTGATGTAGATGGATAATTTTCAGTCTTTATTCCATCAAGAGTGGCAGCATTTACAAGACCCGCATGTGCGTGCCCTGGCCTGGATATTGACATCCCCAGGCATGCTGGCCAAGGAGTCTGTGCTATGGAACAAACAAATCGCCACATTGGTCTTGCCAGGGGCAGAAAAACTTCATGCCTGGTTAAGCGAGTTAGATCAGTCTCCGGCGCTATTCCATGAAGCACTGGCAATTCATAAGCACCGGCGTTTAGGGCATTATGCTGAAAATCTATTGGCTTTTTTTCTAAACCAGCAAGGGATTTTGTATGCGCATGGCATGCAAGTGCACGCTGATCGTGCGGCAACGATAGGTGAGTTTGATTTTTTATTAGATCATCCCGGTGGCTTACTGCATTGGGAAATAGCGACAAAATTTTATTTGCTGGAAAGAGGCCCCGATCTCAGGCATTCGGCGAACTTATACGATTATCTTGGGCCCAACCTGGCAGATACGCTGGGGGCAAAGATGGAAAAAATATTCCAGCAACAAATGCTGCTGTCACAGCATCCGGTCGCGAAAAAAATGTTGCCATCAGCGGTAATCGCCGCACAAGCACTGATTAAAGGATGGTTGTTTTATCGCCAAACGACGGATGATCTGAGCGCAGTTGAAGGGCTGGCGCAGGACCATTGCCGTGGTTACTGGTGGCCGCTGGCAGAAATAATGCAGAAGGAAATTCCATATGCACTGGTCTTGCCGCGTTTGCAATGGCTGGCACCAGCGCAAACAACAGCCGATAAGGTACTGGATACTGCCGCATTAGGGCAGATTCTGTCCCGGCATTTTCTGCATGATACTAGCCCTGTTATGCTGGCGGTGATGCGTAATAACGGTGGGGTGATGCAGGAAGATTACCGTGGCATGGTGGTGCCTGATGATTGGCTGGCGCGTGCCAGAGCGCTGCGCCATCAGCGTAACTTCATTACCTAGACTATATAGAATAGCGCCGTGCAGATACCTTAATGTTTATGCTCACCGATCAGTGCAATCGAATCAAGCTGGCTTTGGTTGGCCTGATGTTTGCGCATGATGGCATACATGCTTCCTGCGACAAATACACCAAATGTAATAACGATGACGTGAATGTTCAGATTGAACCACACCATGACGGCATACAAAGCCAGCATGGTGAGTACGGACAGGTTTTCATTGAAATTTTGCACCGCAATAGAGTGACCGGCACTCATTAATACGTGACCACGATGTTGCAGCAGTGCGTTCATCGGCACCACAAAATACCCGGCAAGAGCGCCAATTAAAATCAACAGAGGGTAGGCAAACCAGACGTTGGTGACAATGACCATAGCGGTGATGACGCCACCCATGACGATACCTAAAGACATGACGGACAAAGATTTTTTCAGCGGCACGAAACGGGCGGCAGATATTGCGCCGAGTGCGATGCCGATCGCAAAAACACCCAATAATTCTGTGGATTTGTTCAGTGGCATATTTAAGGACTTTTGCGCCCAATCCAACACAATTAATTGCAGAGTTGCACCTGCACCCCAAAATAAGGTGGTGACGGCAAGTGATATCTGACCAAGCTTGTCTTTCCAAAGTGTGACGAAGCAAGCGGCAAAATCAGAAACCAGTTTGACCGGATTTCTTTGCTGGTGATCATATCTGGCGCCTGTGTCAGGGATGAACAAGTTAAACAGCGCGGCGAGAGCATAACAAGCTGTGATGACGCACAAGGCCGCTTCGGTCGGCGTGTTTATACCAAAGTCAATGACAGGAAAATCTAGTCTGAGTAACATCGCCGAGATGTCGGGGGTGATCAGTTTGCTACCCATGACGG
>JBBQNW010000184.1:0-4889 GCA_038330335.1 Burkholderiales bacterium
AATACTGTGCCTGCGGCAGCAATCAACATGCCGAAGAGGAGAGATCGAACGACTCTGAGTTTCATGATGAGACCTTGTTGGTAAGTGTGCCGATGTGAGGGTAAAGAAAATCAGTCTAGCATGAGATCACGGGCCAGTGCCGTCCAGCCTGGGTGATCAAGAAAAACTCAGTCGCCTGCCATAGAATAAACAGGGCGAAAAAAAAGACGCATGAAACATGCGCCTTTCCAGATCATATCGTGCCAGTCAGTTTATTAGCTATGCACAGTCGTGTTAACCATTACACCAGGCGCTGCCAGATTGCCGTGGTGGCAGCAGCCTGGTTCAGCGAATAAAAATGCAAACCCGGCGCGCCACCGGCCAGCAGGCGTTCACATAAATGCGTGACCACATCGAGACCAAATGCCTTGATCGAGGCAGTATCGTCACCGTAACTGGCTAGTTTCAAACGCACCCAGCGCGGTATTTCTGCGCCGCACATTTCGGAAAAACGCAGTAACTGGCTGCTATTGGTGATCGGCATGACGCCGGCCACGATAGGCGCTGTCACGCCGGCCTTGCGGGCTAGCTCGACAAACTGAAAATACGCATCGGCATTGTAAAAATATTGTGTGATAGCAGCATTGGCGCCGGCTTGCATCTTACGCACAAAGCTGTTCAGATCGTCTTGCGGTGAACGTGCTTGCGGATGCACTTCAGGGTAAGCCGCCACCTCAATATGAAACCAGTCGCCGGTTTCGGCACGGATAAACTCGACCAGCTCGTTGGCATAACGAAATTCACCACCCATGCCGTAACCGCTGGGCAAATCGCCACGCAAGGCAACCAGGCGGCGAATATCGTGTGCCTGGTATTGTTGCAAGATGTCGCGAATCGACTCACGCGTGCCACCGACACAAGACAGATGCGGTGCCGCATCAAAACCTTCTTTGCGGATCTCGACCACGGTATCCAGAGTGCCTTGCTGGGTGGTACCGCCGGCGCCAAAGGTCACGGAAAAATACTTGGGTTGCAGTTCGGCCAGTTTGGCGCGGGTGATGCGCAGTTTTTCGCTGCCTTCCGCCGTCTTAGGCGGGAAAAATTCTATGCTGAAATTATGAGCGGCCATTATCTTGCAGAAGTAAAGTAGAAAGAGTCCATGAAATGACACTGTAGAGCAGCGCACCGCCAATGGCAGACCAGAAACCGGCGACATGAAAACCGTCGACCAGATTGGCCACTGCCCAGAACATCAAGCCGTTAATCACAAACACAAACAGACCCATGGTCAGCACAGTGACGGGCAAGGTCAGAATCACCAGAATAGGACGGATCACGGTATTGACGAAGCCCAGCACCACAGCCACGATCAGGGCCGTCGCGAAACTGTCGATAGAGACAGATTGCATCAGATAAGGCAAGGCAAGCAAAGCCAGGGCGTTGATCAACCAGGTTGCTAAGAGGCGCATGGCATCTCCAAAGTGAGTAGCCTTTCTGGTGCTGGCGGTATGCCGGCACCAGAAAGGCGCTAGGTCATTGAGTTACCTGACTCTCATCGATCAACTGACGAGAGCCTGGCAACCTGACTGACAATTAATAACGATACTGCTCTGGCTTGTAAGGGCCGGCTTTACTCACGCCGATGTAATTGGCTTGCTCGTCGGTCAAGACACTTAATTCTGCATTCAAGGTTTTCAATTGCAGACGGGCGACTTTTTCATCCAGATGTTTTGGCAAGGTATAGACGCCGACCGGGTATTGCGCGGTATTGACGAACAATTCAATTTGCGCAATGGTCTGGTTAGCGAAAGACGAGCTCATCACATACGAAGGATGACCGGTACCGCAACCGAGATTCACCAGACGGCCCTCGGCCAGCAAGATGATACGTTTGCCGTCCGGGAAAATGACGTGATCGACTTGCGGCTTGATGTTATCCCACTGATATTTTTTGATCGAAGCAACATCGATCTCATTATCAAAGTGACCGATATTGCAGACGATGGCGTTGTTTTTCATCTTCAGCATGTGCTCGTGGCTGATGACGTGGTAGTTACCGGTAGTTGTAACGAAAATGTCGCCATGTTCAGCGGCATATTCCATCGTCACCACACGGAAACCTTCCATCGCTGCCTGCAGGGCGCAGATAGGATCGATTTCAGTAACCCAGACTTGCGCCGACAAAGCACGCATGGCTTGGCAACAACCTTTACCTACATCACCATAACCGGCGATCACGGCAACCTTACCGGCGATCATAACGTCGGTGGCGCGCTTGATACCATCGACCAGAGATTCACGGCAACCGTACAGATTGTCGAACTTCGACTTGGTGACGGAATCATTAACGTTAATGGCCGGGAAGGCTAATTTGCCTTCCTTGTGCATCTGGTACAAACGGTGCACGCCGGTGGTAGTTTCTTCGGTCACGCCTAAAATTTTGACCAGACGTTTGGAATACCAGTCAGGCTCGGTTTTCAGATGCGATTTGATGGCATTGAACAGGCAAATTTCTTCTTCTGAACCCGGATTTGCCAGCACCGAAAGATCTTTCTCGGCACGTGTCCCCAGATGCAGCAACAAGGTGGCATCGCCGCCATCGTCGAGGATCATGTTGGAAAAACCACCGTCTGTCCATTCGAAAATACGGTGCGTGAAATCCCAGTATTCATCCAGATTTTCGCCTTTGAATGCGAACACCGGGGTGCCACCGTCGGCAATCGCCGCTGCGGCATGATCTTGCGTCGAGTAAATATTGCAAGAAGCCCAACGCACTTGTGCGCCCAGTGCTTTCAGGGTTTCAATCAGCACGGCGGTTTGTATCGTCATGTGCAAAGAACCGGTAATACGCGCGCCGCGCAAAGGCTGGGTCAGCGCGAATTCTTCACGAATCGCCATCAGGCCGGGCATTTCTGTTTCGGCAATGCTGATTTCTTTGCGGCCCCAGTCAGCCAGGCTGATGTCGGCAACGAGGTAGTCTTGGAAGGTCTTTTGGGTAGTCATTGTGGTGGCGTTCATCACGCCCTCCTTTCGATTGAAAAAAGTAACGTGAGCGCGGTTGTGATGATTCCAAGCCTGGCAGGGTAACAAGACCCGGTCGCAACGCTCCTTGGAAGACGCGTAGTATAACCCAAATGGCGAACCTGTTCGTCAAGCGCGTGCGAATTGTTAAGCCAGGTATAAACTAATGCTTTATGATTAACGTCACTTTTTCAGGAGTGAGCGATGAAGCCATCAAACAAGAGCAACAATGGCAGTGCCGGCAGCAGCACTGCGCTATGGCCAAAAATCTTCAGCAACTGGATTTTTCCTCTGCGATTTTTACTGATACTGATCATTCCGCTGTCACTGTTTGACGCCGTACGTTTCGGGCGCGCCAGCGGCATGCCGAATTTATTTTCCCTCTGGCCGGTCTTTATTAACTTCGGGGTCCTCAGCCTGATTGATTATGCGGTCGGCACCGACCAGTCACAGCCCACGGCGCAGGCCAGACAAATTGCGCTATATCGCTGGATTGCGCTGGCAACATTGCCGGCACATTTACTGGCCTTGTGGTGGGGTTTGCATGTGTACACCACGGCAGGGTTCGACTGGAGTGGCAAACTGGGCTGGATCTTGTCTGCCGGCGCAGTTTCCGGCACGCTGGCGATCACGGCAGCGCATGAGTTGATTCACAAGACCGGCAAGCTGGAACAATGGGTAGGCGGCATCTTGCTGTCCTCGGTCTGCTATGGCGGTTTCAAGATAGAACATATCTACGGCCATCATGTTCATGTTTCCACGCCACAAGATGCGTCCAGCGCACGTTACGGACAAAGCGTGTATCACTTTTTACCCAGAGCAGTCTGGCATAACACGCGCAATGCCTGGCGCCTGGAAGCGGCGCGCCTGCAACGCCATCACCTGTCGCACTGGCATAACGAAATGTTGCGCTGGACCTTGTTCTCGCTCGCGTTTGCCGCAAGCGCGTATGCACTATTCGGTGCCGCCGGCCTGGTGTTTTTTATCGGCCAGTCGGTGGTGGCGTTTTGCGAACTGGAAGTCATTAATTACATCGAACACTACGGCCTGGAACGGCAAAAAACCGCCCACGGTTATGAGCGCGTGACAGCAATGCATTCATGGAATTCCAGCTATCGGCTGATGAACTGGTTTTTACTTAATCTGGCCAGACATTCAGACCATCACGCCCATGCCTCGCGCCGCTATCAGGAGTTACGCCATGTGGAAGACGCGCCGCAACTACCGGGTGGCTATGGCGCGATGGTGCTCCTGGCGCTGTTGCCACCGCTGTGGTTCCGGGTGATTCACCCGCGCCTGCCGGCGCAGCTACGCAAAGACGTGACATGAGCAAATGATATTTGCAATGTAATATTTACCAGTGAAGCCCGCCCTGCGCTATGAAAACAAAATCAGGGGGATATAGATCAAAATCGTGCTGATGATGGTCATAACCATTGGGCTGAAGACGATACTCAAGAGAGCATCTTCTTCGCTGTGCTAACTAACTGACACTGGCGACACTGGCGACACTGGCTTCGCCATTTTTAATGCTAGCAACGGTACTAATGACCGGCGAAATTACACACAGTATATAAAGGCAGGCCACTGGCTTTAATCAGATTCGAGCCGCCTAATTCTGGCAGGTCGACAATCACAGCACCTTCTACGACGGTGGCGCCGATGCGTTCCAGCAGCTTCCGGCCAGCCATCATGGTGCCGCCGGTTGCGATTAAGTCATCGATCAGCACCACGCGGTCGCCCGGTTTACAGGCGTCGGCATGCAACTCTACCGTGGCGCTACCGTACTCTAATTCATACTCTTCCGAAATCGTCGTAAACGGCAATTTACCTTTTTTACGGATAGGCACAAACCCCAGATTGAGTTCATACGCGACCACGGAACCGAT
>JBBQNW010000185.1:0-4806 GCA_038330335.1 Burkholderiales bacterium
CGCAATTGCGGATTATCAGGATGAATTTGGAAAAATTGGCTCATATAAAAGTGGAAAAGCGGTAGCGTTGAAGCTACCGCTAAAAGGGTTAAACAAACTTTATGCCAGGCGCTGTAATGCAGCGATACGCTGTTCCATCGGTGGGTGGGTGGAAAACAGCGCACTCCAACCCGGCTTATCGCTAATCCCGGAAGCTGCCATCGATTTTGGCAACTCACCCGGTGCCATACCCCCCAAACGGGCCAAGGCATGAATCATAGGAAGTCGGTTTCCCAGCAATCTGGCAGAACCGGCATCGGCGCGAAATTCACGCTGACGCGAGAACCACGCCACGATCATGGATGCAGCGATGCCAAACACTATTTCGCAAATGAATACCGTAACCATATAGCCGATACCAGGCCTGTCATCCTCATTATTGCGAAACACCGCCTTATCAATGGCGTAGCCCACCACACGCGCTAAAAATACGACAAAGGTGTTCACGACGCCTTGTATCAAGGTCATAGTGACCATATCACCGTTGGCAATATGCGCGATCTCATGACCCAACACGGCTTCAATTTCTTCTTTATTCATGCTTTCCAGCAGACCAGTAGAGACTGCTACCAAGGCAGAATTTTTAAATGCCCCTGTGGCAAAGGCATTTGCCTCACCGTTATAGACAGCAAGCTCCGGCATGGTAATGCCGGCGCGCTCAGACAGAGCTTTTACCGTATTAAATAGCCACAACTCGGTAGAGGAAGACGGCGTATCAATGACGCGGGCGCCAGTCGACCATTTCGCCATCGGTTTACTAATCAATAAAGAGAAAAATGCACCGGTAAAACCCACCACCAATGAAAACACCATCAGCGTTCCCATTTGCAAGCCATTTGCTGTCAGGTACCGGTTGACGCCTAATAGCGACAACACGGTAGACATAACCAGCATCACCGCCAGATTGGTTGCTAAAAATAAGAAAATACGTTTCATGTGAATACCCTTGAAATAGCAGACCTATTGCCCGACCAAGACTCAATGGATGCCGTGGGCAACTAAGGTGTTGTAGATGCGGCTGTGATGAAAAAAATCAAGGTCAGTGAGCATTGCCTCAAAACCAGTCATCCCAGACAGGAATAAGCTCCCGCGCCAGGGGTGGCAACCGGCCAAGATCAATCGCAGCGTCATCAGGCGCATGAAAATCCGAACCACGCGATCCTTTAAATCCATACCGGGTGGCGATTTTGGTGTATTCATAATACTGGTCGACCGAATGGCTGCCAGTAACAACTTCTATGGCCGTACCGCCATGCCCTTTGAACTCGCGAAAAAAAGCATCAAAAGCGATAGGACTCAAATCATAACGCCCGGGGTGCGCAACCACGGCAATCCCGCCAGAGCGACGGATCCAACCCACCGCCTCACTCAAGGTCGCCCAGCGATGCGGCACATACCCGGGTTTACCTTCAATCAAAAACCGTTTAAATACTGCTGACACGCTCTCGCATACGCCGATTTCCACTAAATAACGGGCGAAATGCGAGCGCGAGATCAAATCCGGATTACCGACATATTTGAGCGCCCCTTGGTAGACATTGGCGATCCCGGCTTTAGCCAGACCGGCCGCCATATCTTCAGCGCGACGCTGACGCCCGGAACGGGTCTGCGCTAAGCCGGCAAGCAATTCCTCATTGGTTTCATCAATATGCAAGCCAACAATGTGTATCGTTCGCCCTGCCCAGGTCACCGAAATCTCGACTCCAGGCACGTAACGCATGCCCAGATCAAGCGCTGCGGCGCGCGCCGCCGGAATACCGCGTACTTCATCGTGATCCGTTAATGCCCAAACGTCCACCCCGTTTAGCGCAGCTCTGGCAGCAACCTCCGCAGGCGAAAGGACGCCGTCCGAAATCGTAGAATGGCAATGAAGATCAACATTAAGTAGGGGCGACGACATAATTGTGCAGAGAAATAAACGAATAATTCATTGTACTCCGCCACCGTGGCTTGCGCTGCAGTGCACAGTCTGGTCAATACGACTTAGATTCATCATGCTGGCAATTACCAGACATCAATCCATTGAACGCCTAGGACAGTTCCCATATATGCCCTGAATACGCCAACAAGACGGAAGCTGCGTTTCTGCCCTACTCAAAGCTATCAACCATTTTTAATCCAATCTCTTTCGGCTCACATTCTTCGCGCAACACCATGTTGGTGGTACCGGCAATGGCCTGTGTACTAAATTCGGCAACCGGGCGGCGAATGACTTCGATACGTCCCACCTGATCCGCTGACAAGGAATCCATGGAAAATTCACATGGCGCGCGTTCACCGGTGATCAATATCTGGGTATAAGCGCTGCGCATACGAATATCACCACCACGCCCCGGCTTGCCACCAATAGTTACGCCGGGTAAACGTTTAAGAACTTCACCAATACTGGCGTCGCCATTTCTATCGGGTTCCTCACGGCCGAAAATCATTTTTCCGGCAACGGATGTCCGGCGCATATCCAGATCAGACTTGCGACCCGCTGAAATAGTGACTTTCTTCACCTTAGCTGGCCTATTCCAGTGCCGGATATCAGCTGACAATGCCCCAGCTTCTTGATATTCGCATCCAGCGATCGCAGCAAAAAAAAGCCTGCCACGATCAAACGTAGCAGGCTTTCTTGCAATGCTGAACCGGTTAATCTGTACCAGCGAGATTTAAATTTAATTGCGAGCGCATCAAATCTTCCGTGTCCACACGTGGATTATTGCGTGCAGCTTCCAACCTGTCGAGGTAAGCGGAAGTCACATCACCGGTCACATAATAGCCGTCGAAACACGATGCCTCAATGCTGCGCAGAGCCGGATTCACGTCGGAAATAGAACGTTTCATGGCAGCCACATCTTGATACACCAGGGCATCTGCCGTTATTTCACGGCAGACTTCTTCTTCGCTGCGTCCGTAGGCGATTAACTCGCTGCGGGTCGGCATATCGATACCATACACATTCGGAAACTGCACCGGAGGTGCAGCAGAAGCAAAAATAACACGGCGGGCACCGGATTCACGCGCCATCTGCACAATCTCACGACTGGTAGTACCGCGCACGATAGAGTCATCTACCAACAACACGCTTTTCCCTTTAAACTCGGAGACAATCGCATTGAGTTTTTGTCGCACCGATTTTTTACGGATAGCCTGTCCCGGCATCATAAAAGTACGGCCGATATAACGGTTTTTAATGAAACCTTCGCGATAATTTAAATTCAATTTATGCGCCAGTTCCATGGCCGACGGACGGGATGAATCCGGGATAGGCATGACCACATCAATTTCACCATCGCCAAACTGACTGCGCACTTTATCGGCAAGATATTCGCCCATTTTCAAACGCGTCAGATACACCGAGGCGCCGTCAATAATCGAATCAGGGCGTGCCAGATACACATATTCAAAGGCACAAGGGTTTAAGCTTGGGTTCTCTGCACATTGTTCGTTAAACATTTGGCCGTCGACATCAATAAAAATCGCTTCGCCCGGATTTACATCGCGGACAAATTTGAAGCCCAGGCCTTCCAGCGCCACTGACTCGCTGGCCAACATGTACTCCGTACCTTTGTCGGTTTGCAAAATACCCAGGCAAAGCGGACGGATACCATAGGGATCGCGAAATGCCAGCAAACCATATCCGGCAATATGCGCCACGACCGCATACGAACCACGCACACGCCGGTGCAGCATAGCGACAGCACGAAACAAAGCCGAAGGATCCAGTGAATAACCGCTGGTTACTTCCTGAATCTGATGCGCCAGAATATTGAGCAAGACTTCAGAATCAGAATCTGTATTCAGATGACGCATGTCATTTTTAAACAGTTCTATCTTCAGTTCAGCTGCATTCGTCAAATTACCATTGTGAGCCAGTACAATACCAAAAGGCGCATTGACATAAAATGGTTGCGCCTCCTCTTCACTGGTGGAACCTGCAGTGGGGTAGCGTACCTGGCCAATACCGACATTGCCAGGCAAAGAACGCATGTTGCGGGTACGAAAGACATCCCTTACCAAACCATTTGCCTTATGCATTGCAAATTTATTGCCGTGACTGGTCGCGATACCTGCTGCGTCCTGACCGCGATGCTGCAACAGCAGCAATGCATCATAGAGCAATTGATTTACGGGACTATTTGAAACTACGCCAACGATGCCACACATGGTGGACTCCTAAAAAAACAAATTAAAACGATTTAAAATTTAACGTGCTGCACAACCGACCCGGGAAGAAACGGCATCACCGTTTGCGCCGCAGTCTCGGCCAGCGGGCTTAATAAGGCATTTTTCCAGAATGCCTGCTGCGGAACGGATGTCATACCAAAGAGCAGCACCGATGCCATGATGATCACGCATCCCCTGGCTAAACCAAACAATCCGCCCAGGCCGCGATCTGCCAATGACAGGCCACTGGCCTTAATCACCGCATCGACGGCCAGCATGAACAGTGACATGAGCAAACGCACGCCAATAAAAAGCACTGCAAACGCGATAATCAAACGCAGCATCTGCCCCGGAATAACTGCTGGCATCCATGCCGCCAAGACTGCCCCATACGCGTTCGCCACAAAAAACGACACGACCCAACTAATGAGCGACAACACTTCTTTGATCAATCCGCGCATGGTGCTGATAACGATGGAACACACCAGAATGAACAGCACTACATAATCGAATAAGGTCACAGTTTTACCACTAGTTAGTTACGTCATCAGTTAGGAATCAAGGTGCCACCCAAGCCCAGCTTACTCAATTTTGTGCGGGCTTTTTCCGCCTCTT
>JBBQNW010000186.1:0-4728 GCA_038330335.1 Burkholderiales bacterium
GTGGTGGCGATCAAAGGGCCGCTGCCCCCGGGTTGCATGCAAACCGTGTACGGCGATGACCAGCGTTTTGTCCAAACCTATTGGTCCAACTTCGCGCACGACCAGCTGTATTCGACCTTCGACTGGGGCATCCGGGACGCCGATGGTTACTACTTTATTTTGGGGCGTACCGATGACGTGATCAACGTGGCTGGCCATCGTTTAGGCACGCGTGAAATCGAAGAAAGCATCTCTAGTCATCCGCAAATTTCTGAAGTGGCGGTGGTCGGTGTTGAAGATAAACTCAAAGGCCAGGTGGCGGTGGCATTTGCGATTTTGCGCCACCCGGAACTGGCCGCAACGCCGGACAGCCAGCGTCTGCTGGAAGCGGAAGTGATGGCCGTTGTGGATAAACAACTCGGTGCCGTTGCCCGACCGTCGCGTGTGCATTTTGTGGCGATGTTGCCGAAAACCCGTTCTGGCAAATTACTGCGCCGTTCGATACAGGCGATTTGCGAAGGCCGTGATGCCGGCGATTTGACGACGATAGAAGATCCGGCTTCTTTGCAGCAAATTAAGGCCGCTTTGGTCGCTTGAGTCGCTTGAATTTGCTCGCATTTGCTAGTTAAAACGTGTCTTTGAGATAAAAAAAGAGCAAGGCATCTGCCTTGCTCTTTTTTATGATTGTGACGATATGCTCAGACGCCTGCGCTAAAGCTATCGGCGCTAATGATCAGCTGGTCAGTGCTGCCGCCAGGGTTTTGACTTCCTCTGCCGACTCTTCCAAAATGCTGTTCAGGGTACCGTCGCCGACGACGAAATCGATTTCCGAAGTGTAGCGGTTGGTTTCGCTGTCGGTGCGGGTATCCAGTGGTGACGGGGTGCTGGCCAGTTCATTCGCTAATAATAGGGTGTCGCCCAGCGATTCCGGCGGCATCGCACGCAAGCCATACCATAACGCTTCCACGGCATCGACCACGGCTTGGGGTAACTGCAGATTCTTCAGCACCGCCCGACCAATTATGGCTTCGGCTGACTCTTTATCAATAATCGTGTCAGAAAACGGTGGCAGATCATTCGGATTAGAAGGCGCGCTTAAATCATCGGATTCTAGCAAGCAGGGAAACTCTTCCGCCCGCGACAGCATGTAAAAGCCGCCGACTTCATGCACGATGCCGGCAAACATCGCGGTATCCGGATCGAGTTTGGTGACGCGCCGCGCCAGCACCTGGGCCAGTGCCGCCACTTGGGCAGAGTGTTCCCATAACTTGTTAATTTTTGCCCGTATCACCGGGTCTTTGCTGGAGCCGGCCAGCTGGCGCACCACCAATGAGGCCACCACTGAACGCAGAGTACGAAACCCCAGGCGTGAAATGGCGGCTTTGACGTTGGTGACACTGTTGCCCATGCGGCTGTACACCGCAGAATTGGCAATTGCCACCACTCTGGCCGACAGCAACGGCTCATTTAATACCAGTTTGCTGGCGGTATCGATGCTGCAATCAGGATCGTCCAGGGCTTTTTGAATCTTCAAAGACGTGGCAACGTTGGTCGAGAATATCAGTTCGCCGCGGTTTGCCTGGTCCACAAGCGTATTGAGAGCTTCAGTTTTATTCATAGCAGAATGTAACTTCGCATTAATGTCAGTACAAACCGGGTTGCCCGGGCCAGATGCCAGATCGCTGCCTGCACCTACCAAGAGATGATGTCATGGCAAGCTGTTACAGCATATTTTGCTGTGTTTTTACTTCATTCTGAGCTACTTGAAGAGGCAGGTCAATCGATAGCGATGACAAACGTTCGCTAGCGAAAATTAAATAATTAGTTTTCTCATGGAAATATTAGCTTAGCGTGGCAATGACCGGTGCATGATCCGACGGTTGCTCCCATTTACGTGGCACCTTGTCGATCAGGCAAGAGCTGCAGCGCGCCGCCAGCGGCTCCGACAATAAAATATGATCGATGCGCATACCTTTATTCAGACGGAAGCCCAGCTGACGGTAATCCCACCAGCTAAAAGATTTTTCAGCCTGTTCAAACATACGGAAGCTATCCTTTAAACCCAGATCCAGCAAGGCTTGCAGCGCAGCGCGTTCTGGTGGTGATACCAGGTTTTCACCCACCCAGGCGGCCGGATCATAGACATCACGATCGTCTGGCGCGATATTGTAATCACCCAATACTGCCAGGGACGGATGTTGCGTCATTTCTTGCTTTATCCATTGTTGCAAAGCCGCTAGCCAGCTCAGTTTGTATGGGTATTTGTCTGAATCGAGTGCTTGCCCGTTCGGCACATAAGCGCAAACGATACGCATATCGGCTATCGTCGCGGCGATAATGCGTTGCTGTGCATCTTCAAACAAAGGGTTGTTTTTTTGAACATCGAGAATCGGATGGCGCGACAGAATGGCCACGCCGTTATAGGTTTTTTGTCCGGTGAACGCTACCTGATAGCCGGCTGCTTCAATTTCCGCTTGCGGAAATTTATCATCGGTAAGCTTGGTTTCTTGCAGGCACAGTACATCGACCGGGTTGGTTTCCAGCCATTGCAAGACTTGTGGCAGGCGTACTTTGAGAGAGTTAACGTTCCAGGTGACTAATTTCATAGCGTATTTGATCCTGCGGCTAAGCTGAGCTGAGTGTAGAAGTACCATGAGATTTTTCATGGCACTTTGAATAGACCGCAAGTTTAACACCGCACCGGGGATTGCCAACTTCACCTCTACTTATTGGCAGCTGAATGGTAATTTAACGGCAATGTAATGGTAGTTTTATATGCGGACTAATAATTTTCCGATATTGCCGCCTTCAAACAGACTATTGAGTGCTTGTGGCAATTGTTGAAATCCGTCAAGAATCGTTTCCTTAAAAACGATGTCACGTTTTTTTACCCAAGGCGCTACATGCGCCCGCATTTCGTCCATACGATGGCTATAGTCTCTGGCCAGAATTCCCTGTATAGATGCACGTTTGAAAAGCATGTGCTGTAGAAAGCGTGGTGCCAGATCGGGGTGATCTAAGCCGCCATCGTACTGACTAATCGTGCCGCAAATAATAATGCGGGCACGCAAATTAATCAGCGGGATGACCGCATCGCTAATGACGCCGCCGACGTTGTCAAAGTAGATATCGACGCCACCGGTTTGTTTTTGTATTTCTTCAGAGAGTTTTTCTTGTGTAGTGAAGGCGCGGTAATCGATCGCACCGTCCAGACCTAAGGTCGTCGTCAGGTGCTGGCATTTGTCCGGTCCGCCGGCAATGCCGATAACCCGGCATCCGGCGCGCTTACCAAACTGTGCCACCAAAGACCCTACAGCTCCCGCCGCGCCTGAGACCACCAGCGTATCGCCGGGGCGCGGGCGTCCTGCTTCCATTAAGCCAAACCACGCAGTGCGCCCTGGCATCCCAAGTACGCCTAAAGCCGTACTTGGCGGGGCACTTTCAGGGTCAAGTTTTTGCAAGTCGTTAGCATGGCATTTGGCATACGTTTGCCAACCCTGATAATTCAACACCCAATCGCCTATCTGAAAACCGGGTGACGCCGACGCCACTACCTGGCCGACGACGCCGGCGCGCTGTACGATATTTAAAGGATGTGGCAAGTCATAGGTGTTGCGTTCATGCTGCTGGATGCGCATATACGGATCAACGCTGATGAAGCGTGCCTGCACCAGCACTTCGTTATTTGCCAGTGTGTTATCAATGCTGCTTTCGCGTAATTCATAATGTTCCTGGCCGACCCTGGCCGTTGGGCGTTTGACATAAAACCATTGTTGATTCTGAAAAATTTCCATGATAGCGACCATTTGCATTAATTAGAGAGCCTCAGTATGATCTGAATCTATCAACTTTTGTTCAATCTAATTTCACTTATTATGTCCTTTTGTTCATGATTGATTTATCTTCTCTGCGCCATTTTTTGGTCGTCGCGCGTTGCCAGAGTCTGGCGCATGCCTCAGAACAATTGCATCTGACACCGAGCGCTTTGTCAAAATCACTCAAGCGCCTGGAGCAGAGTTTGCAAACAACATTATTTGATCGCGAAGGGCGCGGACTTAAATTAAATGCCGATGGCAAGCAACTAGAAATGCGGGCGGCAAGCCTTCTGTATGCGGCTGAACAGTTACAGGCAGAATTTGCGGGTGAACGGCACGCCTTTAAATGTCGTATAGCGGGGCCGGCGCTGTTGCAGTTGGGCTGGGGGCCAGCATTGGCAGAAAAACTTTTACTGGCGTATCCGAAAGCCACGCTGATTTTTGCCCATCAGGATGACCGGGCGACGATAGCCTCGGTTGCTTCCGGCGAACATGATCTGGGTTTGATCTCGATACCCGAAAATAGCATTCTGGATGCCTCGTTGGCCCTTATCCCTTTGGCCAGCACTGAGTTTCGAGTATGCCTGAGCTCTCAGCATCCATTGATGACGACGCCGCCGCAAACCCCGGTCGAGGTCAACAAGGTAATGACTTATGATTTTGTAGTGCCGCTAACGCCGCCATTTTCTACGATGGCGCATCTGGCCGCAGCCGATGGCTGGCGAGACGATATGCTTCCACGCCAAATTCGCTATCGTACCGACGATGTACTGCTAATGCAGCAGCTAGTCGCCTCTGGTAAAGCACTGGCTTATTTGCCGGATTACGCAATCGATACGCTAGGCTTACATACGCTGCCAGTAAGTAATTGCCCTTATTTCTGCCGGCAAAAAATCGCACTCATTTATCGCAATGCAGCCGGTTGCGGTTGGGT
>JBBQNW010000187.1:0-4682 GCA_038330335.1 Burkholderiales bacterium
GCGTGAACTCTGCCTGAATAATCATGCCTTGCTTGATTACGAATACCGTCACGACGACATCCCAAAAACTGGCCTGGAGCCAAGCGGGCGCTTTGTGATTAACTTTTCTTTAGCGGATCAAGCATGACGATGACTGTTGCATCAGCTGGCCCGAGAATTCTGGTCGTCGATGACGAGGCGCATCTGCGCGAATTGCTAGAAATTACGCTCATTAAAATGGGGCTCGACGTTGACAGCGCCGAATCACTCGATGTCGCGCGGGCTTACCTGAGTAAAACCAGTTATGCGCTGGTGCTGACCGATATGCGCCTGCCTGACGGTTCCGGCATGGAACTGGTGCAGGAAGTCAGTAACCAGTACAAAAACACCCCGATCGCCGTGATTACCGCGTTTGGTAGTGCCGATAACGCAGTGGTGGCACTGAAAGCCGGGGCTTTCGATTATGTCTCCAAACCGGTGGCGCTGGATCAGCTGCGCAAGCTGGTGCGCTCGGCTTTGCAGATGAACCAAGTGGCAGCGGAAAAGCCGCTTGCCGCCACAGCTTCCGAGCAAGCGGGCCCGTCTTGCCTGATCGGGCAATCGGCGGCCATGCAACACGTACGCGCGCAGATCACCCGGCTGTCGCGCAGTATGGCGCCGGTGATCATTACCGGTGAATCGGGCAGCGGTAAAGAGCTGGCAGCGCGCGAGATTCACGGTAACAGCGCCAGGCTTGGCAAGGCCTTTATTGCGGTCAATTGCGGGGCGATACCCGAAGCCTTGATGGAGGCCGAATTTTTTGGTTACCGTAAAGGCGCATTTACCGGCGCCAATGACGACCGCGACGGCTTTTTTCAGGCGGCCAGTGGCGGCACCCTGATGCTCGACGAGGTCGCTGATCTGCCGCTGGCGATGCAAGTAAAATTACTGCGCGCGATACAAGAGCGGCGTGTGCGCAAGGTCGGCGCAACGGCGGAAGAGCCGGTCGATGTGCGCATTATCAGTGCCACGCACCAAAATCTGGCCGATTGTGTGACTGCCGGCCGCTTCCGTCAGGATTTATATTACCGCCTGAATGTGATTGAACTGCACCTGCCGCCCTTACGCGAACGTCTGGGTGATATTGCCGAACTGTCACAGGCGATACTGCACAGGATGAGTACGCCCGGGCATCCGATTGCGATCAATGCCGCCGCCTTACAGGCCTTAAGTGACTATGCATTTCCCGGCAATGTGCGCGAGTTGGAAAATATTCTGGAACGTGCCGTCGCTTTTGCCAATGACGCCAGCATTGAGGTGTCAGATCTGGCCCTACGTGGTAATCATCGCCAGGCGGGACCGCTGCCGGCGCCACTAATTACTGCAGTGCCAGACGCAGCATTGACAGCCGAGGCGCAAGCGCCTGTCAGCGGTTCTGAGGTGGCGCCTGTGTCATTCGTGGCCACGGCAAAACATTCCGAACATGCCGCACCGGATTCAATATCCAACGTCAATTCCAACATTAATTCCAACGTCAATACCAACGCCAATGTCGGTTCAGGCAACGAGCTGGTCTCAGCCTGTCAGGATGCCACTATTTTTGTTGCGCCTCAGTTGCCATGTTCTTTGCCCGACTATCTGGAAAAAATTGAACGCGAAGTGATTCGCATGGCCATGCTGAAGGCACACAATAACCGCACTCAGGCCGCCGAATTATTGGGGGTAAGTTTTCGCCAGCTACGCTACCAGTTACAAAAATTGAAAATCCATGATACGGATTAAATCTGCGCCCGCTCTGGCGGCACTGCCCTCGGCCTGGCATCTCAGTGCCGATGGCTGGTGTCCGCAGGCAAAAAAAATGGTCTCGCCCAACTTCAATGCCCGCCCCGAAGCTGTAGATATTTCTTTACTGGTGATTCATAACATCAGCCTGCCAATGGGGCAGTTTGGCGGAGCACAGATTGTGGATTTGTTCCAAAACCGGCTTGATTGCGACAGCGATGCCAGTTTTGCCTCATTGCGTGATGTAAAGGTGTCGTCCCATTTTTTAATCCGGCGCGACGGCACACTACTGCAATTTGTCTCGGTGCTGGAACGCGCCTGGCATGCAGGGCTGTCGCAGTTTGAGGGCCGCAGCGGGTGTAATGATTTTTCTATCGGGATCGAGCTGGAAGGAAGCGATACTTCAGCTTTCGCGAGCGCGCAATACCTGAGCCTGACGCGATTGACGCAAGTCTTGCTGGCAGCTTTTCCGATACGACATATCGTCGGACACAGCGACATTGCGCCCGGCAGAAAGACTGACCCGGGCCCGTGTTTCGACTGGTTTTGGTATCGTCAGGCAATTCGCCGCGCCAGTGCCGGCGTACCGCCCGGGGCATAAAATCCGGGGCCTGTATGCCGTGCAGTCGTCCTCCCGGTAAAAGCTTTACCCCTCTTCGCTGAGCCGTAGTCACAGACGCCAATCATCCGTCTGCGCTTGTATACTACGGCCAGCAAGGCATCTACTCCTCTAGTTTGAAATGTTATTTTCACCTGAAAATATTCGTCGCGTTGCTGTGCCCGGACGCGGTCGCTGTTTTGCGCGGTGCTCAAGGCAAAGATTATTTTTTGCTGTAGAGGGTAAAAAGCACATGCTTTGTTAGTGCTCACTCACCTCGTAACATCCTCGCTTTGATGCTCTCAGAAAGTCAATCAAATAAACAATTTCTCTATTGATAAAAAATCCTCTTTTTTTCATAAAAAGCGGTTGCGCTGATTCTGCTCTGCCACTAGAATTAGTGCAAATAAAAAATTACGCACTACATTTAGTGGTTTTCTTTATTTTAACTACCTGCTATTTATTCTTCCTTTATACCGAAAAATGAGGTAGGCAACACCAGAAAATGCAGTTTAGCAAGTCGTTTTGGTCAGCCCGCCGCCTATAAAGTGTTCCAGATAAGCGGTACCAGAAATAAAAAAACAGAGGCGTTTGCGCCCTCGTCATCTCGATTAACCTGGCATCCGGAGTTTTCATGCACTCTTCAACTGTAGTCTCCTCTTCTCACCTGGCCGATCTGGCGCCAGCACCATTAAGCACGGCCGCGACTACCTTCGCAGCGGCCAGTACCAATTACAGTCAATACCGCATTATTCGCCGCAATGGCGCGGTGGTCGGTTTTGAACCTTCCAAGATCGCGATTGCCCTGACTAAGGCGTTTATCGCCGTCAGTGGCGGCCAGGGTGCAGCTTCGGCACGTGTCCGCGAACTGGTCGAGCAATTGACCGCGACGGCGGTGGCCGCTTTGCTGCGTCGTCAGCCGGCCGGTGGCACCTTTCATATTGAAGATATTCAAGATCAGGTAGAGCTGGCGCTGATGCGCTCGGGGGAACATGACGTGGCGCGCGCCTATGTGTTGTACCGCGCCAAGCATATGGAAGAGCGCCGTTTGCAACTGGAAGCTCAGCAAGCCACAAGCAATGCCCCGGCTACGCCGCAATTGCACGTGCTGGTGGATGGTCAGCGCCAGGTGCTGGATGTGGCGCAAGTGCGCGCGTTAATCACAGCCGCCTGTGTTGGTCTCGATAAGCTGGCGGATCCGGAAGCGATTCTGGTTGAAACCCTGAAAAACTTGTATGACGGCGTTCCGGTTGATGAACTGCATAAGTCAGCGATTCTGGCAGCACGCGCGCTCATGGAAAAAGAGCCGTCGTACACCCAGGTGACAGCCCGCCTGTTATTGCACACCATCCGTAAAGAAGTGTTTGGCCAGGAAGTGGCGCAGAAAGACGCGGCGGCGCAATATCTGACATATTTCCCGCAATTCATTCATAACGGTATCGCGGCTGAATTGCTCGACAGTAAACTGGCTGAATTTGATCTGCCGCGCCTGGCGCAGGCGCTGGTGGCTGAGCGTGATTTGCAATTTACCTACATCGGTTTGCAAACATTGTATGACCGTTATTTCCTGCACATCCGCGGCACCCGTATCGAAATGCCACAGGCTTTCTATATGCGTGTTGCGATGGGGCTGGCACTCAATGAAGCTGATCGCGAAGCACGCGCTATTGAGTTCTATCACCTGTTGTCCTCATTTGATTTCATGAGCTCGACGCCGACCTTGTTTAATTCCGGCACCCAGCGTTCACAATTGTCTTCGTGCTACCTGACCACCGTGTCGGATGAGCTCGAAGGTATCTACGACGCTATCAAGGACAATGCCCTATTGGCCAAGTATGCCGGCGGTCTGGGTAACGACTGGACTCCGGTACGCTCGCTCGGCGCGCATATCAAAGGTACCAACGGCAAGTCGCAAGGGGTGGTGCCATTCCTGAAAGTGGTAAATGACACGGCCGTGGCGGTGAACCAGGGCGGCAAGCGCAAAGGCGCGGTCTGTGCCTACCTGGAAACCTGGCACATGGACATCGAAGAATTTCTTGATTTGCGTAAAAACACCGGTGATGACCGTCGCCGCACACATGACATGAATACCGCTAACTGGATTCCTGATCTGTTCATGAAGCGCGTCATGGAAAAAGGCGACTGGATGCTGTTTTCGCCGTCCGACGTGCCAGACCTGCATGACAAGGTCGGCCGGGCGTTCGAGGCCGCCTACACCGGCTACGAAGCGCGCGCCGAGCGTGGTGAGCTGCGCCTGTTCAAGAAGATCGCCGCGCTGGACCTGTGGCGCAAGATGCTGTCGATGCTGTTCGAGACCGGCCATCCATGGATTACCTTCAAGGAC
>JBBQNW010000188.1:0-4603 GCA_038330335.1 Burkholderiales bacterium
TAGCCAGATACAGGTCAACCCCGAATACCGATAAACCGATAGAGCCAAACGGCACCAGCCCGATCTCGATTTTATGGCCGGACAGACGCTCGCATAACAAAGATCCGGCACCGATACCAAAGGAAAAAATCGTCAGCAACAAGACAAACACATAATGGTCGCCATGCAGGTAATTTTTCGCATACAAAGGAAACTGCGCCAAAATGATGGCGCCGTAAAACCAGAACCAGGAGTTCCCCAACAAAGACAAAAATACCGGACGATTTTGCTTACTGAAACGGATATTTCTGATCGTTTCGCTAAGCGGGTTCCAGTTCACTTTCAACTCTGGCTCGGGCGCCGGTGAGTAGGGAATCCGTCGGCTAGTGAGCCAGCCTATGATGGCAATGAGAATAGTGCCGCCGGCCACTAACTGTATGCCCCAGGGTTTGTGC
The DNA here is from genome assembly GCA_038330335.1 of Burkholderiales bacterium. Classification (GTDB taxonomy): domain Bacteria; phylum Pseudomonadota; class Gammaproteobacteria; order Burkholderiales; family Burkholderiaceae_D; genus Undibacterium. The sequence continues at coordinate 435 of JBBQNW010000188.1, forward strand.
ACCACCAAGACCGCGCCTAGTATCTCGCCTAGCAAGATACCGACGAAGGTGCCGGTTTCTATGACGCCATTGCCGCCGACCAGCTCATCTGTTTTCAGATGCTGCGGCAGGTAGGCATATTTCACCGGGCCAAACAAGGTCGAATGTATCCCCATGCCGGCGACGGCCGCGACCAGCAGCCATAACTGGTGCGTCATCCAGCCTGTCGCGGCAATGATCATAATTACGATCTCCAGCAGCTTTACCTTGCGCGCCATGCCGGCTTTTTCAAATTTATCGGCCAACTGGCCCGAGGTCGCCGAAAACAGCACAAACGGCAAAATGAATAAGCCGGGGATCAGATTATTTAATAAGCCGACATCCAGCGTCGTCCAGTGAATGGCATCGTAAGTAAGAATCGTGAGTAAGGCGGTTTTGAAGACATTGTCGTTAAAAGCACCTAAAAACTGTGTCCAGAAAAAAGGTGCGAAACGACGTTGCTGAAGAAGGGCGAACTGACTTTGTTGGCTCATGGGACAGAGTATGGGTTGATCGGAAATTGCGACAATTATAATTTAATCATGCTCCGCTGGAACAGATGAATTTGCGGCGAATTGGCAATAAGTTTTCTATGGGTTGGCGACGGGTTGGCGACTGGTTGGTGCTGCGTTGGCGCTGAAGCTAAAATCCATCCGGTAAACTAAAAAACGTGCGCACATTACATGTCTTCATGTGGCCAACAAGCTGTCACAGATAGCGTTCACTGCGAATATTTGATTTTATATTTCGATCATTATAGAATTATCGAATCAAATGCGAAAAACAACTTAAAACGCATCACTTACCGATCATGAAAGATCATGAAAGATAGACAAATGGAGACAAAAAATGTGATTGGCGCACTGGCCGCGCTGGCGCAAGAATCTCGTCTGGCCGTGTTTCGCCTGTTAGTGCAGATAGGCCCGGAAGGTTTGGCCGCCAGCAAAATAGCCGAACAGTTAGGCATACCGCCCTCGTCCTTATCATTTCATCTCAAAGAATTAAGCCACGCCGCATTGGTGATACCGCGTCAGGACGGCCGTTTTATTATTTATGCAGCCAATTTCGAGACCATGCATGCCCTCATGGGGTTTTTGACCGATAGCTGTTGTGGCGGCAAGCCATGTACGCCTGATCTGGCATGCATGCCCAAATGAATGGCTTAAGCTAGCCATCCCGAGAATAAAAACCATCCAAACAATCAGGAAAAATTCAAATGACTGACAAAATTTACAATGTGCTTTTTCTCTGCACCGGCAATTCCGCGCGCAGCATCATGGCGGAAGCGCTGGTCAGCACCATGGGCCATGGCCGTTTTCGTGGCTTTAGCGCCGGCAGCCAACCTGGTGGCACGGTCAACCCCTTTGCCATTGAGCAGGTCGCAACGACTGGTTACCCAATCACCAATTTGCGTAGCAAAAGCTGGGATGAATTCGCCGCAGCAGATGCACCGCAGATGGATTTCATCATTACCGTGTGCGACAACGCGGCCGGCGAAACCTGTCCGTATTGGGTAGGCCACCCGATGTCGGCGCATTGGGGCTTTGAAGACCCGGCGGCACTGGTTGGGTCAGATGAAGAGAAACGCGAAGAATTTCATAAAATTTTCCGGCAAATCATGGCGCGGGTGAGTGTGTTTGTCAGCTTACCGCTGGCCATGCTGGAAAAGAACGCACTTCAGCAAGAGATCAACGACATTGGTGACACCCCGGTTTAAGCAAAGCTAGCCGCCAATTAACGACCATTTGCCAAGAAAATAACCAGGATCATTATCGTGTTGACCGCTTTTATCATATTTATCGCCACCCTGACCCTGGTCATCTGGCAACCGCGTGGCCTGGGCATAGGCTGGAGTGCCGCGCTGGGTGCAGTGCTGGCGCTGCTGGCCGGGGTGATCCAGTTCTCCGATATTCCGCTGGTCTGGAATATCGTCTGGAACGCTACCGGCACCTTCATCGCCGTTATCATCATCAGTCTGCTGCTAGACCGTGCCGGTTTTTTCGAATGGGCCGCATTGCATGTGGCACGCTGGGGCGGCGGCAACGGGCGCACATTATTTGTGCTACTGGTGTTACTGGGCGCTGTCGTGGCAGCGCTGTTTGCCAACGACGGTGCGGCACTGATCCTGACCCCGGTAGTGATTGCTATGTTGGTCGAGCTACGGTTTTCGGCTAAAGCCACCCTGGCTTTTGTGATGGCCGCCGGCTTCATTGCCGATACCGCCAGTTTGCCGCTGGTAGTATCGAATCTGGTCAATATTGTTTCTGTCGATTATTTCAAAATAAGCTTCGCCCAATATGCCTCTGTGATGCTGCCGGTGAATCTGGTATCGGTCACGGCGACCTTGCTTGCACTGATGTGGTTTTTCAGAAAAGATCTGCCCCAAGATTACGATCTGGCGCAGCTCAAGCGCCCCGGCGACGCCATCCGTGATCGCGCCACCTTTACTGCCGGTTGGTGGGTGCTGGCTTTATTGTTGGCAGGCTTTTTCGGCAGCGACCGTCTGGGCCTACCGATCAGTGCCGTGGCAGCCGTCGCCGCACTAATTTTATTGGGGGTAGCTGCGCGCGGCCATGTCATCGCCACCCGTGAAGTGATCAGGAATGCGCCGTGGCAAATCGTTATTTTCTCACTCGGCATGTATCTGGTGGTGTATGGCCTGCGTAATGCGGGGCTGACCGCGTATCTGACCAGCTTGCTCAACCAGTTTGCCCAATACGGCGTCTGGGGTGCGGCAATAGGCACCGGCCTGCTGACCGCATTTTTATCTTCCATAATGAACAACATGCCAACGGTATTGATAGGTGCTTTGTCGATCGACGCCACCTCGGCCCAAGGCGTGGTGCGCGACGCCATGATCTATGCCAACGTCATCGGCAGTGACCTAGGCCCTAAAATCACGCCTATCGGCAGCCTGGCAACTTTGCTGTGGCTACATGTGTTAGCCAGCAAAAAAATCCAGATTTCATGGGGCTATTATTTTAAGACCGGCATCGTGCTCACTTTACCGGTGCTACTAGTGACCCTCGCCGCCTTAGCCATCCGCCTGAGTGTTTAAACAGATTAACCAAATTCAGAGCATATCAGCGCATATCAGCTCAACAAAGATCACACCAAGGTGCCCACAATGACAACGACAGCTACAAACATCACTATTTACCATAACCCGGCCTGCGGCACTTCGCGCAATGCCTTAGCGCTGATACGCAATACCGGCATAGAGCCTGACATCATCGATTACTTAAGCACGCCACCCAGCGCAGCACAATTACATGACCTGATCAGCCAGGCCGGTCTGACTGTACGCCAGGCCATTCGTGAGAAAGGCACGCCTTATGTCGAATTGGGATTAGACAACATGAGCTTATCCGACCAGGAATTGCTCGCTGCTATGGTTGCCACGCCGATGCTAATCAACCGTCCCCTGGTAGTGACTTCAATAGGGGTGCGCCTGTGCCGGCCTTCTGAACTGGTTCTGGAGATTTTGCCGCTGCCGCAACAAGCCGCGTTCAGCAAAGAAGATGGCGAACTCGTTATCGACGCCAATGGTCACAAGGTAAAGCCTCATGCATGACGCTATCGCCAGCTTGCCCAACATCGAGCCGCAGCAACTTGACCTGCCGAACCTGGAAAAGTTATTGCCAGCCGACGGCTTTATGCACCCTCCCCGTATTTTGCTGCTGTACGGTTCCCTGCGTGAACGCTCGTTCAGCCGCTTGCTGACAGAGGAAGCCGCACGCATTTTGCAGCACATGGGGGCGGAAGTAAGAATATTTAACCCGACCGAATTGCCCATGGCAGGCAGTGTTCCCGACAACCACCCCAAAGTACAAGAGCTGCGCGCCTTATCCATGTGGTCCGAGGGGCAAGTCTGGTGCAGCCCGGAGCGGCACGGTGCCATCACGGCCGTGATCAAGAACCAGATCGACTGGATACCTCTGGAGCAAGGCGCGCTACGCCCTAGCCAGGGCAGAACGCTGGCAGTCATGCAAGTATGTGGCGGCTCGCAATCATTTAACACCGTCAATACCCTGCGCTTACTGGGCCGATGGATGCGGATGTTTACCATACCGAATCAATCGTCAGTGGCCAAAGCGTATGAGGAATTCGACGACGCTGGTCGCATGAAAGCGTCGCCCTATTACGACCGG
>JBBQNW010000189.1:0-4593 GCA_038330335.1 Burkholderiales bacterium
CCCGATTGGGCGGCTCTGGCAAAAACCGGTTTGACGCGGGTGATTTATATGGGCGTGGCGCATTGCCGTACGATTCAAGAGGCGCTGATTGCCGGCGGTTTATCTGGTAGCACGCCAGTGGCGGTGATTCAGTACGCCACCCGTGCTGCGCAGGCGCAGTTGATCACCAGTTTAGGATGTCTGGCCGAAGACCTGAGTACATCCGGCCTGGGTAGTCCCAGTGTGATTGTGGTTGGCGAGGTGGTACGTTGCGCCGCGCAAGCGCTGACTCTGGCGGGTGTGGCCAAACTTGCCTGAGCGACTTTTTACGTACGGACGAGTAGCGGAAACACTTGCTTATCCTTGTTTTTTTGCCCGTAGCTGACAGGCTGGCGGGGTAAACAGGTTTTGATCAGCAATCTGTGTCCGCGTTCTATCAGCTACAATCACGCCTGATCTTTCATTGAAGAAAAGCAAGTGATGACTACGTCGGATACGCTGGGCAATACAAGTAATAAGCACAATACACACAATACACACAACACACCTCATACGCCGCACTATGATGTGGCCGTGATCGGTGCCGGTGCCGCCGGAATGATGTGTGCCGCGGTGGCAGGGCAGCGCGGTAAAAATGTGGTGATCATTGATCATGCAGCTAAGTTGGCGGAAAAAATCCGCATTTCCGGTGGTGGACGCTGTAACTTTACCAATCTGACAGCGGGTCCGGCGAACTTCCTTTCCGAGAACCCGCATTTCTGTAAAAGTGCCTTGTCGCGGTATACGCCGCAAGATTTCCTGGCCCTGGTGAAACGGTACAAGATCGCTTTTCATGAAAAGCATAAAGGCCAGCTATTTTGCGACGCTAGTGCGGAAGACATTATCCGCATGCTCAAGAGCGAGTGCGAGGCCGGCAAAGTGAGCTGGCGCATGCCATGCAAGGTGCTTAATATCGAAAGTACGGAAACACAGGGCGATCGACACGGCTTCGTCATTCATACCGAACAGGGCGATCTCTATGCTGACAGCGTGGTGATTGCCACAGGTGGCTTATCTATTCCTAAAATAGGCGCAACAGATTTCTCTTACCAAATAGCGCAACAGTTTCACCTGAAAGTGATTGAGCCACGCCCGGCATTAGTACCTCTGACTTTTGACGCGGCCAGTTGGGAGCCCTTCGTCCCTTTGTCCGGCATTTCCCTGGAAGTGGACATTGAGACCGGAGAGAAAAAGAATAAAATCGTGTTTCGCGAGGATCTGCTGTTTACTCATCGTGGCCTGTCTGGCCCGGCGGTATTGCAAATATCCAGTTTTTGGCAGCCCGGTCAGGCCATTCGCGTGAATTTATTACCGGAAATCGATGTCGCGCAAGAACTGATCGATGCCAAGAGCACTTCCAAAAAAAATCTGGCGAATTATTTGTCGGCATATTTGCCCGCACGCTTGGTGGATGGTTTGCTCACCGCCCATGGATTCGCTGGGGATATCCGGCTGGCAGACATGCAGGACAAGCGCTTAAAGTTATTGGGCGACAAGTTAAATCGCTGGGAGTTGTTGCCAAGCGGCTCGGAAGGCTACCGCAAGGCCGAAGTGACGCGTGGCGGTGTCGACACCAGAGAATTATCGCAGCAGAGCATGATGGCAAATAAAGTGCCGGGCCTATATTTTGTCGGCGAGGCGGTGGATGTGACGGGATGGCTGGGTGGCTATAATTTTCAATGGGCGTGGGCATCAGGGGTGGCTGCCGGCCAGGCTATTTGAGATGAGCTTGTCTTCCTGCTGGAAGACATTATTTTTAGCATACTGCCTGGGTATGTTGTTGATGCGCAGTGATATCCATAACGATAGGGCGATTTTTAGTGATAACCCTTCTAATAAAATTTTTTAGCCCAAGGCAAACATCTTCTCAGGCACGGAGATACCACTAATTCCCCTTCGTCTGTTGCCTGCTTTGAGTAAGATTTAATCAAGTCGCTTCCATCTTTGAGGAATTTCTGCTATTATTTCGTTCTTCCTATAATTTTTCATTGGTTCGAACTTACATGACCACAATTCGCCTTAAAGAAAACGAGCCGTTCGAAGTCGCAATGCGTCGCTTCAAGCGTACCATCGAAAAGACCGGTCTGTTGACCGAATTGCGTGCGCGCGAGTTCTACGAAAAGCCAACTGCCGAGCGCAAGCGCAAGCTGGCTGCCGCAGTCAAGCGTCACTACAAACGTATTCGTAGTCAGCAACTGCCTAAAAAGATGTATTAATTCTGAATTGGCATCAAGGTTTTCCTTGGTGTTGTTCAGGCATTAATTGTCTCTAGATTTGCATGCCCGCTCCGGTGTACCGCAGCGGGCATTATCATTTTCATTTTATTCATTTCAGTATCTCAATGTGGTAATGGATGTTGATTGCGCATTGACATAATTTTTTCAGAGGGCAGTATGAGCTTAAAAGATCAAATCACCGAAGATATGAAATCGGCAATGCGCGCGAAAGAAACTGTCAAGCTCGGTACCATCCGTTTGATCACCGCTGCCATGAAGCAAAAAGAAGTGGATGAGCGCGTTGAGCTGACGGATGTGCTGGTGCTGGCAATTATTGAAAAAATGATCAAGCAGCGCAAAGATTCTATCAGTCAGTTTGAAGCCGGTGCTCGCCAGGATCTGGCTGATATCGAAAAAGCAGAATTACTTATTTTATCGGCCTACATGCCAGCCGGCTTGTCAGAGGTGGAAATCCAGGTGGCTGTCACTTCCGCCGTGGCTGAAACTGGCGCCACTGGCCCGCAAGATATGGGTAAATTGATGGCGGTATTAAAGCCTAAACTGGCTGGCCGGGCTGATATGACGGTAGTCTCTGCTTTGGTAAAAGCTGCGCTTGCACCACGTTGATGTCGCTGCGTTGGCGCGCGACAGGGTTTGTTTTGCTAGTGCCGGACTAAATTAAGTGATTCCTCAAACCTTCATTCAGGATCTGCTGGCACGCGTCGATATTGTCGATGTGGTGGGTAAGTATGTCCAGCTTAAAAAAGGTGGCGCAAACTACATGGGTTTGTGCCCCTTTCACAACGAAAAATCCCCCAGTTTTACGGTCAGCCCGACCAAGCAGTTTTACCACTGCTTTGGCTGTGGCGCGCACGGTACGTCTATCGGATTTTTAATGGAATATTCCGGCATGAATTTTGTCGATGCCGTCAAAGACCTGGCGCAAGGCAATGGCATGATTGTGCCTGAAGACGATAGATTGTTGCCGGCGCAGCGCGCAGAAGTGCAGGCCAAAAGTCTGGCACTCAGCGACGTGATGACCAAAGCTTGTGACTATTACCGACAGCAGTTGCGCGCAGCGGAACCCGCCGTCGCGTATTTAAAAAAACGTGGTTTGACGGGCGAGATCGCGGCCCGCTTTGGTCTCGGTTATGCTCCTGAGGGCTGGGATGGATTGCGCAGCGTGTTTCCGGACTATGGTTCGCCGGCACTGGTTGAAGCCGGTTTGGTGATCGAGCGCGGGGATGAAGAAGCTTCGGGTAGAAAACGATATGATCGTTTTCGTGAGCGCATCATGTTTCCGATCAGAAATACAAAAGGCCAGGTCATTGGATTTGGCGGACGTATTCTTGATCAGGGTGAGCCCAAATATCTGAATTCGCCAGAAACGCCTTTGTTTCAAAAGGGCTATGAGTTGTACGGCCTGTTCGAGGCGCGTCAGGCCATTCGCGATGCCGGGTATGTCTTGGTGACCGAGGGATATATGGATGTGGTGGCGCTGGCGCAGTTGGGATTTCCGCAAGTGGTCGCCACTCTCGGTACTGCATGCACGCCGACCCATGTGCAAAAACTGTTGCGCCAGACCGATCATGTTATTTTCAGTTTTGATGGCGATAAAGCTGGCCGTCGCGCTGCACGCCGCGCTTTAGATGCCTGCCTCCCGCATGCCAATGACAATAAAGTCATTAAATTTTTGTTTTTGCCGACGGAGCATGATCCCGATAGTTATATCCGTGAACTGGGCACTGAGGCCTTTGAGTCTCAGGTGCAAGATGCCATGCCTTTGTCACAATTTTTCTTAAAAGAGGTGATTGGCGACGGCGATATGTCAACGGCGGAAGGCCGTGCCCGCGCGCAATTTGATGCTAAGCCGCTACTGCAACAAATGGCGCCGTCTAGTTTGCGTTTACAAATGGTGCGCAGTTTGGCGCAAGTGACGCAGACGACGCCGGCGGAAGTTGAGTCCTTGTTTGAATTAGCGCAACCGGTTGCACGTGCCAGACTTGCGCCACCGAAGAGTAAGCGTAGTGCGCCAGTTGGCTTGGAGCGTCAGGTGATGCGGATTTTGGTGGCGCATCCTTCTTTGTCCATCATGCTTGATCAGGCAATTTTGGCAGACGCTGCCAAGCTGGCGCCGGATGGTGCTGAAATGTTGACGCAGTTGGTCTTGCTAGCGCAAGAGATGGGTGAGCAGGCAAATTTTGCGGCCTTGGCCGAACATTTGCGCGCCAGCGGATCTGATTTTGACGCGTTAATTGCCGAGATCGCCGAGCAAACCGAAACCGAATTTGATGTGGTGAAGCTGGAACTGGCTGGCGCTTTGCGTCAAATCAGTTCCCAGGTATTAAAGATAGAAATG
>JBBQNW010000190.1:0-4553 GCA_038330335.1 Burkholderiales bacterium
GCTAGAGCTGGAAAAAACCGATCCGAATCCGGAAATTTACTAAACTGTCTGCCCCATGAAAATCGCCTTCCTGACCGACCCGCTGTCGCAGTTTAAGACCTATAAAGACACTACCTACGCCATGATGGCAGAGGCCGATAATCGTGGCCACGCCATTTACGCTTTTGGTCCGCAAGACATGGCACTGGAGTCCGGTGCGGTGGTGGCGAATATAAGCAAGATCATTCTGACCGGCGACAGTGAGAACTGGTATCTGGCGGAAGCCGCAGAAGCGTTGCGCCTGAGTGACTTTGATGCCGTTTTGCAGCGCAAAGATCCGCCGTTTGACATGGAATACATCTATGCCACCTATCTGCTGGAGCTGGCGGAACAGCAGGGGGCCCGGGTGTTTAACAAGCCCGCAGCGATTCGTAATCATAATGAAAAACTGAGCATTGCCCAGTTTAGCCAGTTCATCACGCCGACTCTGGTGACGCGCGATGAGCATCGGATCCGGGCCTTTCATCAGGAACATCAGGACATCATTCTCAAACCGCTGGATGGTATGGGCGGGGCCGGGATCTTCAGGATTCGCGACGATGGCATGAACCTCGGTTCTGTCATTGAAACCCTGACCAATAACGGCGCGCGTACCATCATGGTGCAACGCTATATCCCCGAGATTACCCAAGGCGACAAGCGTATTTTGCTGATCGGCGGCAAGGTGGTGCCTTTTGCGCTGGCGCGTATTCCGCAAAACGGCGAGGTGCGCGGCAATCTGGCGGCTGGCGGTGTTGGCGTGGCGCAGGAATTATCCGCCCGTGATCTTGAGATCGCGCAGACTTTGGCGCCTATCCTGTATCAACGCGGCTTGTTGCTGGTAGGATTAGATGTAATCGGAAACTGTCTGACCGAAATCAATGTCACCAGCCCGACCTGTTTTCAGGAAATTACGCAGCAAAAAGGCTACGATGTTGCCGCGCTGTTTATTGATGCGCTGGAAGCGGCGATCTAAGTTGTGGTGGGCGCTGCGCGTAAGTTGCATACGAGCTGTAATGCAAGTGAGAATGCAAGCTCACCCTGCTGACATACAGGGTGGGAGTATTTTATTTTACCCACGGAGATCATACGCAATGACCATGTTTTTTGCCTATACTCCCAAGGATGGGACGCTATGGTAGGAATACTTTTGATGACGCATGCACCGCTTGGCGCTGCTTTTATGCAGGCTGCTGCGCATGTTTTTCGCAGTATGCCCGAGCGTCTCGAGGCGGTCGATGTCATCGCCGACCAGAACATCGACGAAGTCAATCGTTTGGCCAGGGAAGCGGTACAGCGTCTGAATGACGGCTCCGGGGTGCTGGTCATGACCGACATCATGGGCGGAACCCCTTCCAATTGTTGTCGCCAGCTGGGCGACCCTAGCGATGTCGCGGTGATTGCCGGCATCAGTTTGCCCATGCTGCTGCGTGCCATTACTTACCGTCAGGATAATCTGGACGTGGTGGTGGAAATGGCGCTGGCAGGTGGCCAGAGCGGCGCAACGCGGATTGATAACCGGGTCAGACTGGCGCCGCACTAGTTGTGCCCGGTATGCCGGACTATGCTTGCGATCAGTCTTTAATAAATAATTTTGTGAGAAAAGTGAACCCAGAATGATTCAACAAGAAATAGAAATCGTTAACAAGCTTGGCTTACATGCGCGCGCTTCGGCAAAGCTGACACAGCTGGGCGGCAAATTTAAAAGCGAACTCTGGCTGACCCGTAACGGCCGCCGCGTGAACGGAAAATCGATCATGGGTGTGATGATGCTGGCTGCGGGTAAAGGGAGTAAAGTGTTACTGGAAACCAACGGCGTCGATGAGCAGGAATGTTTCGATGCTATCTTGGCGCTGGTCAATGATAAGTTTGGCGAAGGCGAGTAATCTGCATAGCGGGTAGCAAGACCCCGGCTGGAGTTAAATTGGTATCAATTGGTGATGGGATCGCCGTTGTATCGTCATCAAATCATCAGTATTAGTGACTAATTGATCGGTCATTGAGTCAGTCTTACCAGGTATTCGCTAGTGAATTCACCGCGCGGCTTGTACGTTGCGGCGCAACAATACAGAAAGCAGTTCAAAACAAGAATAGATTAAGGGACACAGCATGGCGTCGTTCACACTGCAAGGTATCCCCATTTCGCGCGGCATTACCATAGGGCGCGCCCACGTGCTGCGTGCCGCCGCACTCGATGTACAGCATTATCTGATCGGGCAAGAGCAAGTCGAAGCCGAAGTGCAGCGCCTGCGCGAGGCGATTTCCAAGGTGCATAAAGAGCTGCAGACCATCTGGTCAGAGCTGCCGCCGGATGCGCCAACCGAACTGGGCGCTTTTCTCGATGTCCATGCCCTGATTCTGTCGGACCCCATGATTTCGGAAGCGCCGCTCGACATTATCCGCAGCCGCCATTACAACGCGGAATGGGCACTAGTGACCCAGATTGATGCCTTGTCGGCCCAGTTTGATGAAATTGAAGACGATTATCTGCGCGAGCGCAAAGCCGATATTCAGCAAGTGGCAGACCGGGTACTGAAAGTGCTGACCGGTACCGCACACGATCTGCCGCGCTCGCTTGGGGTGGACGAAAGCAATGCCAATATGATCGTGGTGGCAAGAGACATTTCGCCGGCCGACATGATGCAGTTTCGCCATGTCGCGTTTACCGGCTTTGTCACCGATGAAGGCGGGCAGAATTCACACACCGCGATAGTCTCGCGCAGTCTGGGTATTCCTGCCGTGGTTGGCATGGGCAACGCCTCGCGCCTGATCGCGCAAGATGACTGGTTAATTGTCGACAGTGATGCCGGCGTGGTGATTGTGGCGCCGTCTTTCCAGGTCATCAGCCAGTATCGCGACCGTCAGGCGGTCTTGCTGAAAGTACGCAAAAAACTGGCGCGGCTGAAAAAAACCCAGGCCGTGACCCAGGACGGCGTAGAGATCAGCTTGCTTGCTAATATTGAATTGCCGCAGGACGCCGGCGTGGCGCTGGAAGCCGGCGCCAACGGTGTCGGCCTGTTTCGGTCCGAATTTTTATTTATGGGGCGCACCGGACAAGAGCATCATTTGCCTGGCGAGGAAGAACAATTTGTCGCCTATCGCGATGCGGTCGTGGCGATGAAAGGCCGGCCGGTGACGATCCGCACGCTCGATGTGGGGGCGGATAAACCGATGGATAGCAGCGAGCACAGCATCATGAATCCGGCGCTGGGTTTGCGTGCGATTCGTTATTGCCTGAAAGAGCCGCAGATTTTTCTGACCCAGCTCAGAGCCATATTGCGGGCGTCCGCCTTTGGCCAGGTGCATATTCTGGTGCCGATGCTGTCGCATGCTTTCGAGATTGATCAGTCGCTGGCGATGATAGAACAAGCCAAGGCAGAACTGGCGGCAGAAAATCAAAAATTTGATCAGAACCTGCAAGTCGGGGCCATGATCGAAGTGCCGGCGGCCGCGCTTAGCTTGCCCTTATTCGTGAAGAAACTCGATTTTCTTTCGGTCGGTACCAATGACCTGATTCAGTACACACTGGCGATTGACCGTGCCGATCATGAAGTCGCGCACCTTTACAATGATACCCATCCGGCGATTTTGCAATTGCTGCACATGACGGTCAGCGCGGCTGAGAAAGCCGGCATGCCGGTTGCCATCTGTGGCGGTATGGCGGGTGATGTGCGCCTGACCCGTTTGCTGATCGGCATGGGTTTTCGCGAATTATCGATGCCGGCAGCCTTGTTGCCCGAGGTGAAACAAGCCATTCTTAATACCCATCTCGGAAGTCTGCAACCATATATCAAGCGAATTCTGCGCTCTTACGAGCCGGCAGTAATACAGGAAACCCTGCTGCAATTGGCGCATGCCGGCGCTGTGTTGCATTAACCGAGAACATCTGGCCGGGCGCCAGGCTGCCAGCTTGGCAGGTCAATTGATAAACATTAAAACCGGCAGCAGGCGGTGTCGGCGTTTGACGCCCGGCCCGGAGTTCGCTATCCTGCTACACTTATATTTGCGCCGATTTGACAATCAGCTTGCGGGCGCAGTTTCGTTAGTGTCGAAACAAATAAATACGGCTAAAGCGAGCTTGAATGTGATCGACCCCCCTTTCATTCAGCCCTTCTTTTAGCCCCCTTGAACGTGTTGTACTAGAGACCATCAATCTCACGGGAAGAATGTATGTCATCCATAGGAATCGTGACGCCACAAGCGTATCGCTTTACTGAACCGCTGCCTTTGCAAAGCGGAGCCAGCATCGGCGCTTACACGCTGATGGTAGAAACTTACGGCACCCTCAATGCCGACAAATCGAATGCGGTGCTGGTCTGCCATGCACTTAATGCCTCGCACCACGTGGCCGGTGTGTATGCCGATCAGCCAAAAAATTTAGGCTGGTGGGACAATATGGTCGGCCCCGGCAAGGCGCTCGACACCAACCAGTTTTTCGTTATCGGTGTGAATAATCTGGGCTCCTGTTTTGGTTCCACCGGCCCTATGCATATTAATCCTGCCAGCGGTAAGCCGTATGGTGCGGATTTCCCTGT
>JBBQNW010000191.1:0-4497 GCA_038330335.1 Burkholderiales bacterium
GTCCACCTTCAAATCGTTAAGAGAAATACTGTCTAGCCCCTCAAAATCGAGTCCGGCGCTGAGTAATTTCTTAGAGGGATTGTCAGTTGCCATTGAAGGTCATCTTGGTGATCTGTCGTTGATTTTAACCATGCAAGCGCAGGTAACAAGAACAAAATACAAAAAATATACGAATCGACGAATCGACGAATAGTATGCGCGGCAAGCTTGCTCTCCACATTATAGAGATATTTCCACATGGAAATATCTCTACCTAAAAAAAACTTCTTTTTTTATTCTTATTAACTCCCTGCGGAGTGGCTAACGGTAAAAAAATCCGTGGCAAATAGCCACGCAAGCAGATTCATTATAGGTAATATCAAGAACATTTGAATGACATTTGAATGAGCATTAGCTGCATTGCAAGCACTGCTGAAACAACTTCATTGGGGTTATTTGGTCTGGATTTTTTCCGCGTCAAACTGCTTGGGATTTTTTCCGATAATCCCGGCATAAAACTGTTGTATCGCCTGCATGTCTTGCGCGATATCACCGGTCGTGTGAAATAAGCCGCCGATACCGCCGGCCTTGCGTTTGAAATCGAGATAACCGAGCGCAATTGGCACGCTGGCACCATGCGCAATGTAATAAAACCCGGTTTTCCAATGTGTCACCTTGTCACGCGTCCCTTCTGGTGGCACGATGACGGTCAGCACCTCGCTGTCATTAAATGCCTTTACCGTGCCTTCGACCAAATTACCCGAGCGTTCACGCTTGACCGGAATCCCGCCCATCCAGCGCATGACAGCGCCGATCACCGGCGGAAATAAACTCGCCTTACCCATCCAGTAGACATCCAGACGCAAGGCAAAGCAGATCATTAAGGTAAACGGAAAATCCCAATTGCTGGTGTGCGGCGCGGCAATCAACACATATTTGCGCTCGGCTGGCGCCTGCCCTTCCACTTTCCAACCACACAGACGCAACACGCCCAGTGAAAACCAGCGCATCAATGTGTTAATTACGGGAGTGTCGAAAATCGTATAGTGCATGAGGTAAATCTTTGATAATAAAAGAGAAATTGTGACGAAATGAATTTCCCCGCATTATAAAGAGGTGTCATGCCCGTGAGGAATAAATCTGCAAATCAGGTGCCTTCTGCTCGCGCTCACCTAGTTTGCATTGCATTTGCAGGTGTCCGCTTGCCGTTGTTTGCCGTTGTTTGCCGTTGGCGACGATTGCTGATGTTCATTTTCTACTCGGCAACAGTCGGCGATCGGTGCGGTTTTTTATTTTTCTATCCACGCCAAAATATCCTGCCATTGAGCAAGATCTTTTTCCACCCTTGAGGCGGCAACGTCCCACAAGGTAGCGCCGTGTGCCGCCAATTGGATATAGTTTTGTGTGTCACGTAAATAGCCCAGCACCGGCAAGCCCAGTTGCGTCACGTACAAGCCTAATTGCTCTGCCGCCCGGCTACGGGCATTGATACGCATGCCCATCACGCCCAATGAAAAATCTTGTTCGCTTTTGGCTAATTGCTTCAGAAAGTCTTCGGTTGCCAGAATATCAAACATCGATGCTTGCAAAGGAACAATGACTTTATCGGCCAGTTTCAATATCGCTTCAAGTTTCTTGCCTTTCAGGCCGGCCGGAGTATCAAGCACCAGATGCGTCGTACCCTTGGGTGGCTTGGCGACGCTGCCGTCTTGCATCTCCCACGCGCTTATCGTTGGTAAATTCGCCGGGCGCAAACTTAGCCAGCGACGCGACGACTGCTGCACATCGGCGTCGCCCAACATCACCTGATGCCCTTGGGAGGCATAATATCCGGCCAGATTGGTGGCAAAGGTGCTTTTCCCTACGCCGCCCTTGGGGTTGGCGATGACGATCACTGGCATATAGTCTCTTTCAGTCGTGCTACAAAACTACGATTTATCGGCAATCAGCAATGCCATCTGCTCAGCATCCAGATAACACCATTCGCCCTCTTCCAAGCCCAGCGATGCCAAGCTCAACTGCCCGATAGCGGTTCTAGTGAGTGCCGCGCAATGGTTGCCTGCGGCAGCCAGCATGCGCTTTACCTGATGATACTTACCTTGCTCCAAGACAATCTCAAGCTGATTTTCGCCTAAGCGACGGCAAATTTTGGCCGCCAGCGGCTCAGGCTCATCGTGCAACTGCACGCCGGACAAAAGTTGCTGTACTAATTCATCGCTGACCGGCTCTGCAGTAGTGGCCACGTAAATTTTCGGAATATGCCGCTTCGGTGACGATTGTGCATGGATAAACGGGCCATCGTCGGACATCAGCAGCATCCCTGTCGTATCGTGATCGAGTCGCCCTACCGGCTGCACGTCACGCCAGGTAAATTGTTCGGGCAATAAGCTCAGCACTCCCGGGTGATGACTAGGCTTGCGCGAGCATTCAAAATTAGCGGGCTTGTTTAAGGCGAGGTACAGGTGTTCGCGATATTCCCATTCTTCATCAAAAATCGAAAAACGCAGGCCTTCGGTTTCTTGTGGCGTCTTGTAGTTCTTGACGAGCTCGCCGTTGATGCTGACTTCGCCGTCTTCTATTAATTCGCGGCAATATTTGCGGGTACCAAACCCCTGCGATTGCAGAAGTTTATCAAAGGATAATTTACTCATAAACAGCTGTCAGAGATGCTAAATCGCGTATTTTACATTTTTTGCCGCATGCTGACCGCGATTCATCATCAATGAGCGGGCTTTTTAAGCACTCTCCAATAAAAAACGGGCTTACCGTTGCCGGTAAACCCGTTTATTTGAAAGCATCAACAAACTCCAACGCCAAATGAAGCAAGCATGGCCTGTGCTGTGTTATTCCGGCAGGAAAAATTTTATAGCCTGGCCTTGATCAGATTACCTAATTTTTCTATGCCTTCGTTGATACGTTCCGGCGATACCGTCACAAAACTCAGTCGCAGGGTATTGGTTGCCGGATCATTCGCGTAAAACGGCCCACCGGGGACAAACGCCACATTTTGCGCAATCGCATCAGCCAGCAGTTGTTTGCTATCAATATGTTTCGGCAAGGTCACCCAAATAAACATGCCACCTTCAGGCCGTGTCCAGGTCACCGATGGCGGGAAATAGTTAGTCATGGCGGCCAGCATGACATCGCATTGACCCGAATAAAAACTGCGGATGGTCGGGATATGCTCACTCAAAAAACCATCCTTGATCACTTCATATACCGCCATTTGCGTCAGCGTTGAGGTATGCAGATCCGAGGCTTGCTTGGCTTGCTCTAGTTTGCGTATCAACGTGACCGGGGCCACCACATAACCCAAGCGGATGCCGGGCGTGAGCACCTTAGAGAAGGAACCCATGTAAATCACACCAGCCGGATTCATATTCAACAACTTCGGCAGGGGTTCACCGTGGTAGCAAAGATCACCGTAAGGATTGTCTTCAATTAAGGGAATGCCCATGCGGGCACAGATTTCGACCAGTTCGTAACGACGCTCGACCGACAAAGTGCGGCCGGTAGGGTTTTGAAAATTAGGCAAGGCATACAGCAAACGAGCACCCTCACCTTTAGCCGCGACCGATGCCGGGATCAAGCCATGCTCATCCATCTCGACGGATACCACTTCAGGCTGATACACCGAAAACGCTTGCAAGGCCCCCAGATAACTCGGGGTTTCCACCAGCACTTTACTGCCTTCATCGATAAGGACTTTACCGATTAAATCCAGACCTTGCTGCGAGCCTGACACCATCATGATCTGCTCGGGCAAAATCTTACAATCGGCAGTCGATAAGGAATCGGCAATAAATTCACGCAAGGGCGCATAACCGTCGGTAGGGCCGTATTGCAAGGCAACTTTACCGTTTTCGGACAATACTTTATCAAACGCGGCACGCATGCGCTCGACCGGAAAAGTCTCAGGCGAAGGCAGGCCACCGGCAAATGAAATCACTTCAGGGCGCTGGGTAATCTTGAGAATCTCCCTGATCACAGAGCTTTGCAACTGCTCTGCGCGGACAGAAAATTTCCAATTAATCGGAGTAGGGTTTTCAAGTTTCATGCGAGTTTCACCTGGAAGTGTTGCAATTTATGATATTTTAATCGGACAAGAAATCGGACAAGAAATCGGACAAGAAAAAGGCAATGCCAGAACAGCGCAATGACGCACCTAAGCGATTTCAACAATCATTTCAATTTCCACGCAAGCACCCAGAGGGATTTGTGCCACGCCGAAAGCGGAACGTGCGTGTTTACCTTGTTCACCAAAAATTTCGCCGATCAATTCAGACGCACCGTTCGTCACCAGATGCTGTTCGGTGAAATCCGCGGTAGAGTTGACCAGGCTCATCAACTTAACGATGCGCTTGACCCGGTTTAAATCGCCGCCACAGGCTGCTTGCAGGGTTGCGATCAAATCAATGGCTACTGCCCGTGCGGCTAATTTGCCTTCTTCGGTAGAAATGTTTTTGCCCAGCTGCCCAACCCATACCTTGCCGTCTTTTTTAGCAATATGGCCGGATA
>JBBQNW010000192.1:0-4426 GCA_038330335.1 Burkholderiales bacterium
GTACGCATACAGTTGCGTGACGTCGCGCATTATCTGGGCATGACACCTGAAGCGCTTGCGGGAATAGCGTTATCGGGCGGTGTCGATATTGCTTGCGAAAAAAGCCAGCGATCATTTCCTTTGACGTAAGTCACCCCTGCATTTTTCCGAAAAAATATTGATTCGCGGTAAATATCGTGGTCATTTTTGCGCCAAAAATCTCCTGATTCGCATGTCGATAATTTTGACAAATGCTTGCTGAATGATTTTTGTATGTAGTTTTCCGATAATGTTTTATGTTTTAAATTATTGTTTTTAAAGGAAAAATTAAACTTCAGCACATGTTGGCATAGTAAATGCTATGTATTTTTTGCAATGATAATTATATGTAAGTGAATAAAAATAAATATTTTTGTTTTATTGAGGGACGCATCATTTGGCTGTAAAAATATCATTACTTTTATCGAGTCATTGTATTGATAGTAACAAAAAAATTGTTTAATGTTGGAAGTCAAGCGATGAGAATGGCGCTTGTTGGTTGGTAGATAGGTACTAACGATCTTGCCAATTTTTGTCTGAAAACGTAATAGAAATCATCTATTTATTGATCTTTACAATGAGGGGAAATGTAATGAAAATCATAGCAAAATTAAAAAGCATCCTGGCAATCGGCGTGATAGCTTGGCTCAGCTCAGGTGCCGCATGGGCAGGTCCGATACCCACCAATCAGATTGTTCTCGAAGGCTCTGATGCCACCAGTTTTCACGATGATATTCTTTACACTAGTCAGCTGTTCACTTTTATGCGGGGCACCTCACTATTACCTGTTCTTGTCATGGGAACAGGTGGGTTCTTGAGTGGTGCTCCAGCCAGTACAGTTTACAACGCCACTTATTCGCTGGCAGGGTTTTCGCTCATTGACTACAGTGCGATTTACTTCCAGTCTCCTGGCGGATGCTGTGGCGCTCCCGATGCATCTACCTCTATTTCTGCCGCCGATAAAGCGGCAATCGGGGCGGCTGAATTATTGGGCTTGAATATTACTATCCAAAACTACGGTGGCGGGCCAACTTGGGGTGACATTCTGCCCGCTGCAGTCAATGCACTCACTGCTGATAATTTCGGTGGAATCACATCGTATGGCACGGCCGGCGGGCCGACTTGCACCGACCGTGAAGTGTTCAATGCAAATGGTTTGTCAAAAGGGTTTGTTCAGCCTGGTGTACTTGGCTGTTATGAACATCAGGGCTACAGAACATCGGCCTTTGCTGCATTAGGCTTTATTAGCCTGGTTGATGCTGATCCAAGTTATTTTGGGAGCGATGGATCGGCTTTGCTGGCCTTGGGTGGAGAGTTAGGTGAGCCAGTATCAGTACCAGAGCCAGCTTCACTTGTTCTGTTGGGCTTAGGCTTAGCGGCTTTGAGGGCTAACCGTAAAAGTAAGTCAGCTTAAGCAAACACAGTAAGCCTGTAGACGTTGTACCGGCTTAATGTGTACAGTATGACACCATGCCGTCAATGAACAATTGCTGCATGGTGTCATAGATAAAACAGCATCTGCGGTGTGGTGTCTGATCTGTCTGATGTTATGGATCGATATAGTCATCTAATCCTAAACCTTGCTGTCCGGAGTTTTTTTGTTTGTTGTTTGTTTTCTGTTTTCTGTTTGCTGTTTGCTGTTTGCTGTTTGTTTACTGTTTAAGTGAATCATACTGCGCTTAGGGTTTAAATTTTTGATATAAGCGTTCGAATACACTCACGCCGATCAGGGTCAGTGCACCTGCAATGACACCCGCCAAGGCATTTAAGAGGGATGGTGTGATCGGCCCCAGAACGGCGCCTATCACGGCCACTTTACTCATGTTCAGCGTCATATTTTCTATCATCAGCTGTGCGCGGTGAAACCCATGCGTCAGAATGCCGCCACCCACCATAAACATCGCGATGGTGCCGACGACGGTGAGGGACTTCATCAGTCGCGGCGCAAATGCTAAAAAAGCATCGCCAGTGGCATGTTGCATCACCCGCCAAATACCATGGCTTTTTTGTCGTTTCAGATAAAAGCCAATATCGTCAAGTTTGACGATGCCGGCAACAAAGCCATAGACGCCGATGGTCATGATCAGGGCAATCCCGCTCAATACCACCAGTTGCGAGGTAAATGCCGCGTCGGCAACGGTACCCAGAGTGATAATAATAATTTCTGCACTCAGTACAAAATCGGTCCGGATCGCGCCTTTAATCTTGTCTTTTTCAAACGCAACCATATCGATATCGGTGTGGCTCAGCGCTTCTACGTGTTTTGTATGGTCAATTTTTTCTATGGCCGCCTGAGTCGCGTTATGCAGATATTTGTGTGCCAGTTTTTCAAAACCTTCGTAGCACAAATAGGCTCCGCCGGCCATCAGCAAAGGCGTAATCGCCCACGGTGCCAGCGCATTTAAACCCAGTGCGAGCGGAACCAGGATGACTTTGTTCTTCAGTGAGCCGACCGCCACCGCCCACACTACCGGTAGTTCCCGGTGTGCAGCGATGCCGTTAACTTGCTCCGCATTGAGCGCCAGATCGTCCCCGAGTACCCCTGCGGTCTTTTTTGCTGCCACTTTCGTCATGACAGCGACGTCATCGAGCACACTGGCAATATCGTCGAGTAAAGTGAGAAGACTAGCACCGGCCATGGAAAATTTCCTTTGAGATACGTAACTGAAAATAAATACTGAGCCGATTGGTAAAGTCGGCCAACAAAAAACGAATAAGCATCGTCGCTCCGCATTATGACATTGGGGAGTCATATTTTTGTTGTCCACTCTTATTGAGCGATCATATATGCTGTTTGCCGCGGGAAACATGGCGTATCTTTGCATATCGAACAGCAGGCAAGCTATCAGGTAGAGACGGCATCCGGAATGGAAAAACTGACAGCGACCGTGAAGCAAAATGCCGATAATGCGCGTCGGGCAAATCAGTTAGCCGTTGCGGCATCCCAGTTTGCATTGGAAGGTGCTGACACTGAGTTCAATTAATGAGTCATCGCGTAAAATTATCGATATCATCAGCGTAGTTCATGGCATTGCATTTCAGACCAATCTCCCGGTCTTGAATGCGGCAGTCGTAGCGGCCAGAGCTGATGAACAAAGCAGGGGTTTGTCGTCGTTGTTATTGTTGTTGTCGTTTTTGTTGAAAAAGTCAAAAATGTGGCGCAACGTTCAGCCGGCGCCAGCAAATATCCGGCGTGTAGCACAAAGGTTATATGTCCAGGAAAAAACAGAGAAAATCGCAGAATTAACGGGTATCCCGGTACCTAATGAAGCGCCATTTTCACCAGCACTGGTACCCAATACCGAATTACTGGAGTTCAGTGCCGCGCCGGCACAGCTTTATCAATATTTGTACACTCACCGTTTTATCAAAGGAGGTGTTGGATGCAAACGCAAGTCGGGATTGGTGGACGTGGCGACGTGCAGGTGGCGGACAGCTATGACGTCTTTAACGGGGACGCCGATGGCATCTGTGCCTTGCATCAATTTCGTATGGCTTTTCCACAAGAGGCGCAGCTGATCACCGGCGTGAAGCGGGATATTCAATTATTGCAACAGCTACCGTCATCGGCGCGACAAATTGCCGTGTTCGATATTTCATTTGATAGCAATCGGACAGATATCGAACGGCTACTGACGGCCGGTGCCAGCATTCGCTATTTTGATCACCACACGGCGGACCACGCCTTTGCCCATCCTGCCTTGCAGCTGTATTGGGATGATGCCGCCACGGTGTGTAGCAGCCTGTTGGTGGATCGCTATCTGGGCGGGCGTTTTCATTCGTGGGCGATAAGCGCCGCCTTCGGGGATAACCTGGAACAACATGCCTTCGCTCTGGCGCAGCAGGCGGGCATGGACGCGACATCGGTCGGCAAACTGCGGCAACTGGGGCAGTTACTTAACTATAACGCCTATGGCGAGACAGTAGCTGACCTGAGCCTGGCGCCAGCCGTGCTTTACCGGGATTTGCACGGATATGCCGAGCCGCTTGATTTTGTCGGCAGTTCGGCGTTTTTTGGCATGCTGCAAGGGGCGTATCAGGAAGACTGCGCGCATCTGGAAAAGCTTCAGGCGCACTATGAAACTATTTCCGGTGCGATTTTCTTGTTGCCAAACCAGTCTTGGGCACGGCGTATCTCTGGCTTGCTGGCGAATAAATTAAGCCGCGAGCACCCGCATCAGTCTTTTGCGGTGTTAATCGAAAAAGACGACGGCGCTTATCTGGTCAGTGTGCGCTCGGCGCAGCCAGAAGCCAAGGCCGCCAGTCAATTCTGCGGGGCGTTCACCGGTGGTGGCGGGCGCCGTGCCGCCGCCGGCATTAACCATTTGCCGGCAGCCGCGCTGGCAAAATTCACCAATGCTTTTTTTACTTTTTTCTGATCGCCGCCATTGACCTCGGGAGCAAGTGC
>JBBQNW010000193.1:0-4391 GCA_038330335.1 Burkholderiales bacterium
TACACCGACCGCCAGTGCAATCAGGATAGGCAGGGCCGAATACTTGAACAGGTTTTCAGCAAAACTATTACCCCAGCCCTGTACCGGAAACAGGCTCAATTTATAGGCGAAGAAATATTGGCCGACGATGATGTAGACCAGAATGCTGACTGACATGCCGACGGTGCAGGCGATCATGACGCTGCGGTCAGTGATGCTGCCACGCTTGAAGGCAATCGCTAATGCTAAGGCAATTGCGATCACGGTTTCGATGATAGTCAGTGGAATGAGCACCGTCAGCGAAGGCCCCAGACGGCTACCGATGATAGACGACACGGCTTCGCCGGTGCTCCAGCTATTGCCGAAGTTAAAGGTGATAATTTGTTTGATAAAAATACCCAGCTGTACATAGTAAGGCTGGTCCACACCGAGTTGAATGCGGATATTAGCAATCTGTTCGGGGTTCGACATCTTCCCTGCAAGAATATAAGCGGGGTCGCCGCCGACCCAGTTAAACAGAAAAAACACCAGCAAGATCACCCCCAGCATGGTGGGGGCCATCTGCCATAAGCGGCGCAGGATATAGGCTGTCATGTATCGTCTCTCGGGTTGCGTAAATGGGCTAGGGGAGGTGTCATGGGCATTTTATTTACTCTTATCTATGTCCAGATACATCCATTCGATATGCAGAATCGGGTGTTTTTTGTAACCGAGTACACGCGGTTGTGCCAGCATATTGCGATAGCGCGCAAATCCCACGCGCTGTGCGGCGTTCACTTCCATGATTCTGGCCATTTGGTGATACAACAGATCGCGTTCCGGGCCGGCTGGCAATTTTTGTGACTGCTCGTAGAGCTGATCGTAGGCAGGAATCGTGACGCAGCCATTGTTGTTTTGGTGGATATTTCGCCCATAAAACAATTGCATGAAGTTGTCACCGTCCGGGTAATCGGCCATCCACGGCGAGTTGCGCTGGGTCAGCTGGCAGTTTTTTTCCGCTTTTAATATCTCGGCAAACGGGCGGAAATCAGCCTTCATTCTGATGCCTATGCTGTCATAGGTTTTTTTCCAGACTTCCGCCTGCAAACGGCCGCGCGATTCCGCTGGTGCGGTGTAGGTGATGCTCAGTGCGTTGCCATCGGGCAAAGTGCGATAACCGTCCTGGCCTTTTTTGTAGCCAAATTTATCCAGTAAGGCATTGGCCGCAGCCGGATTGTGATGAATGCTGCTTTTATAATTCGGGTCGTGTCCGATCACGCCGGGCGGAATCGGATATTCCAGCGCAATCGCGTCGCCATTGTCGACAATGCGAATTTCTTCGGCGACGTTATGCGCCATGGCCATCGCGCGTCGTAAGGCAATTTTTTCTTTGCTGAGTCCGCCGAACACCGGGTCTTGCATATTCCAGTAATACACCGTTAATTCCGGATCGATAATGCGCGATAGTTGTACGCCTTTTTTGGCCAGTTCCGGTTTTAGTTTGCCACCGCTTAAGACCTGCGGTGCCAGCCCGCCGTAGAGCTGGAATAAGTCAGTTTCATCCTTCTTGAAGGCCAGCAGTCTTGACTGGTCTTCCAGCATGACGTTGACGATGACGCGACCAATTTGTGGGATTTTTTTGCCTTTCATCGCCGCGATGATTTTCAGATCATCCGGATCGGCGCTGGGCGCAAAATCCCAGGTCATGGGGCGAAAATCGGGGTTGGCATCTAAGACCATTTTTGAGCCGCGTATCCATTCCACTAACTTATACGGGCCGGTGCCGACCGGATTGGCCATGACCTGGCCTTGCTCGTCGCGATATTTTTCTACGACCTCGCGTGCTACCGCCGACATCGGGGTGTAGGCCAGAATCATCGGGAAATTATAGTCAGGGCGGGTCAGATGAATGCGCAGGGTATAGCGGTCAACGATCTCAAAACCGGCTACTTTTTTGTTGTAATCGAATTTGCCACTCTTCTTTGCTTCGCTAGCGAGTTGATCCAGACCGATGACTTTTCCTTCCAGCAGCCAAGTATGGGTCGAAGCCAGTCGGGGGTCCATGATGCGCTTAAATGAATACACATAATCGTCCATGCTCAATTCACGCTTTTTTCCATTAAAAGCGTCGTCGGCAATGAAATGAATCCCTTTTTTCAGCTTGATGGTATAAGTTTTCCCATCGGCAGAAATAAGCGGCATGCCATCTGCCGTTTCTGGCACGACCCTGGCCGGACTGGCCAGATAATCGTAGGTGTACAGGCGTTCAAATAAGGCTTCATTGATGGCGTTGGAATACAGATCTCTGGCGGCCACCGGATCAAAGCCTGTTTCTGCTACCGGAAAAACGGTACGTAATATTTTTTCCGGGTCGGCATGATCCGGCGCTGGGGCTGTCGCGGCGGTCGCCGCTGCCAGTGACAGACCCGCGCCAAGGATAGCGCTCGCGATCAGGCTAGTTGTGCACCTGAAAATACGTGCACGATTCGCTGTGCAGATCACAGTAAAGTTGAAGGCGAATGTCATGTTAAAACTCTCTTACAAGATAGCGAAACCTGCTGATGTATTTGGTAGTCACGAAGACGGCTGGCAACAAGCGATGAGCCGAGGTGGCCAGTTTGGCGGGCCGTGTCAATGTTTCTCTACATCGATATAGGCCCAGTCAGAATGCAGGATAGGGTGTTTTTTGTAGCCCTTGATCCAGGGCCGCACGAGCCAGCTACGAATCCGTATGCTATGCATAATCCAGGGCGTGTCAGCCTCCATCTGGCGGTTCATTTTTTGGTAGATGTTATTGCGCTCTGCGCCGATAGGCAGGGCGATGGCTTGCCTGTACAGCGCATCATAAGCCGGTGATTCATAGCAGGCGTGATTGCCCTGGCCGGCTTTCGGCCCGTATAGCAGTTGTAAGAAATTTTCACCATCAGGGAAGTCGGCATTCCAGGCCCCGGCCCACATGGGTAATTTACAGGCCGAGGCCGCTTTCAGATTGTCAGCAAAATTACCGACAGGAAACTCAATGCGGATTCCCAATTTATCCAGCCCGCGTTTAAAAATTTCTGCCTGAATCTTGTAGATTGCAGCCGGCTCTATGGTTTTTTTGATCAGCAGAGCCTTACCATCTGGCAGAGTGCGGTAGCCGTCGGCGCCGCGTTTATAACCGAAATGATCCAGTAGTTTGTTGGCTAGTGGAATGTCGTAAGCGAGGCTGCTACGGTAGGCTGGGTCATATCCGACCACGCCAGGCGGGATCATCGATTCCGCCTTGATTGCCTGGCCCTGGCGCATCTGGGCAATTTCGTCGGCATTGTTATAGGCCATGGCGATGGCTCGGCGCAGGGCAGTTTTTTCATTGCTATAACCGCCAACCAGCGGGTCACGCATGTTAAAAAATGAAAACGTCGTGCCGGCATCGGTCACTCTATCCATGCTGATACCCTGGCTGATGAACTCCGGCTTGAGCTTATTTCCATCGAGCACGGTCGGTGCGGCAATCTGCGGCATCTTGTCGATATCCAGTTGCTTGTCCTGAAAGGCTAACCAGCGCGATTGCTCTTCTTCGATGATGTTAATTTCCACTTTGCCCACCTGCGGCATTTTCTTACCCTTCATATCCTTCACGATCTGGTTGTCCCAGGCCGTACCGGACGATTTGAAATCCCAGATGTAGCCTTGATATTCGGGGTTGGCGGTCAACATGATTTTGTGCCGCGGTGAATATTTTTCTATCATATAAGGACCCGTGCCGACCGGGTGCAGCCCGCTTTGATCCCCGTAGGTATCAATAACTTCTTTGGCCACTGCGCCAAAAGCACCATAAGCCACCACGTATAAAAAGTTATAGTCGGTCGCTTTTAATTCTATGCGCAGCGTGTATTTATCGATTGCCCTTAAGCCGGTCACCGGCATATCGTAATCAAATTTCCCGCTTTTTTTAGCGGCTGCCTGGACTGGCTCCATCCCCAGAATTTTGCCGTCGATGAAACTCGCGTTGGGAGAGCGGTTGACGGGATCGAGCACACGTTTAAACGTGTAGGCATAATCTTGCGCAGTCAGTTCCCGTCGCGCGCCCTTGAAGGCCGGGTCTGGCGAGAAATAAATTCCGGGTTTGATTTTAAAGATAAACACCTTGCCGTTATCAGTCACTGCCGGCATGGCGACAGCAGTCTTGGGAATTAATTTCGCTGGTCTGGCCAGATAGTCATAACTGAGCAAGGGTTCTAATATTGCTTCGCTAACCCAACCCGAATAGTGATTCTGGGTTTTTGCCATATCAAAACCGTCGTCAGCTGCCTCGAACGCCTGTCTGACAAGCTTCATCGGGTCTGCCGGGTTGTTTGCCAGCGCGACACTACTGATGCAAGCGACGCCTGCGGCGAAAGCCAGCCGGGATAGACGCATAGGAAGTTTATATTTAATTAACATTTTTGGGG
>JBBQNW010000194.1:0-4341 GCA_038330335.1 Burkholderiales bacterium
CTATGACAATCATTCCTCTAGGCGACGGATTACTCCGCCGCTCAAGCTTTCTACCCGCACGCTCCGCGAGCCGCCTCAACGCGTGCCTATTTGAAATTGCTCCGGGTGGAGGTTACCGCGTTTCACCGTAACTAAATACGCTCGTCTCTGTGGCCCTATTCCTCGTCTTATACCTCGGCTTGCGCCTCAGCTTTCAACGTACGGCCGTTAGCCGTCACCCTGCTCTATGGAGTCCGGACCTTCCTCCCGCTTTGGCTCACACCAAAGCCAGCGATTGTCTGGCCTGCTTCGGGCGCTATTATAACCGCATCGCCGGTCACATGGTCAGGATCAGGTGATGCAAACAAGTCTGCGCCAGACTGCCGCACAAGAAACGGCACGGATAAGGCAGTTTCTGGTAGCGTATGGCTTTCCTTAACATCCTCTTCTTGCCATGCATAATTCTCGCTCTGGTGGTCAATTGCTTGTGGACGCGTTACAAGTCCACGGTGTCGATATCATTTTCGGCGTGCCGGGCGAAAGCTATCTGCCGGTGCTCGATGCGCTGCATGACAGCCCGATACGCTTCATCATCAACCGCCAGGAAGGCGGCGCGGCCTTTATGGCGGACGCCTATGGCAAACTCACCGGCCGCCCCGGTATTTGCTTCGTCACCCGCGGCCCCGGTGCCACCAATGCCTCTATCGGTGTGCATACGGCGTATCAGGATTCCACCCCGATGATTTTATTCATCGGCCAGGTTGGCAATGATTTTGTCGAGCGCGAAGCCTTTCAGGAAATTGACTACCGCCGCATGTTCGGGCCCATGGCAAAATGGGTTGCCCAAATCGACCGCGCCGAACGCATCCCTGAATACATCGCCCGCGCCTTTCAGGTCGCCACCAGCGGCCGCCCCGGCCCTGTGGTGCTGGCATTGCCGGAAGATTGTCTGTCAGCGCTGGCAGAAGTGGCTGATACCCGCCATTACACCCCGGTGCAAGCCTCGGCATCGGCTGCGCAACTGGCGCAACTGCGTGAACACCTCAGCGCCTCGCAACGCCCGATCGTGTTGTTGGGCGGTAGCGGCTGGGATGCGGCCGCCTGCCAGCACATCAGCGAATTTGCCGTCGCCAATCATTTACCGCTCGCTTGCGCCTTTCGCTTTCAGGATTTAATCGACAACGCGCACCCGAATTACATCGGCGATGTCGGTATCGGCATCAACCCGGAGCTGGCGCAGCGCATCAAAGACGCCGACCTGATCATTGCCATCGGCCCGCGCTTGGGCGAAATGACGACCGGTGGTTATACCGTCCTGGAAGCACCGGTCCCCAAACAAAAGCTGATCCATATTCATAGCGACGCGCTGGAACTGGGGCGCGTGTATCAGGCCGACCTGATGATCAATAGCGGCATGCAGGAAATCGCCGGCGCGTTGATGAACATGCGCCCAACCGACGCTAGCGCATGGCAGCATACGGTCGCACAGGCCAAAGCCGAACTGCTGGCGTGGCAGCAAGAGCCGGCGATTTTCGCGCGCGAACAAGCGCCGCTAAACCTGTGGCAAGTGGTGCAGACGCTGCAACAGGCAACACCCCAAGACTGCATCATTAGCAATGGCGCCGGCAATTACGCCACCTGGGCGCACCGTTATTACCGCTATGGCGGCTTTCGCACCCAGCTGGCGCCGACCTCAGGCGCCATGGGCTACAGCGTGCCGTCCGGCGTTGCCGCCAAGATCATCCATCCCGAGCGTACCGTCATCACCTTTGCCGGTGACGGCGAATACATGATGAATGGTCAGGAACTGGCCACCGCCGTGCAATACAAAGCCGGTGTCATCATCATCGTGTTTAACAACGGTATGTTCGGCACCATCCGCATGCATCAGGAAAAAACCTTTCCCTCCCGCGTCTCGGGCACCGAATTGCACAATCCTGATTTCGCCGCCCTGGCTCGTGCGTATGGTGCGATGGGTGAAGTCGTCAAGCGCACCGAAGAGTTCGCCCCGGCCTTACAACGGGCACTGGCGCATACCCGGGAACAGCAACTCCCCGCCCTGATCGAATTGCGCTATGACGGCAATCTGATTACGCCGGGCATGAGTTTGCAACAAATGCGCCAGACCGCGCTGGCAGCACAAGCCGAGGCCGGGCAGCGTCAAGACCAAAGCGCATGAATGTGCAGCAATTCGCACGGTGCACGGGGATCAGCCCGCACACGGTACGCTATTATGAAAAACTGGGCTTACTGCCCGGTATCGGGCGCAGTGCCAGCGGCCATCGCATTTTCTGCCCGCAAGATATCACCTGGATGGGCTTCATACTGCGGTTGAAAAGTACCGGTATGCCACTGCAAGACATTCAGGCTTACGCGGTCTTGCGTGCTGCGGGGGATAGCACCTTAGAGCAGCGCCAGCAAATGTTGCAACACCACGCAACGCAACTGCAACAACACCTGCAGGCGCAGCAACATTGCCTGACCCTGCTGCAAGACAAAATAGTCTGGTATCAAAATGAGATCGTGCATCTCAAAAAATAGACCTTGACTGAGAGTCGGCTCTCACTTGTAAGCTGCTACTTCCCTCATCAATAGGAGTAGCGCATGCCGGATCGCCGATATCAGACCGGTTTGAAAAAACTCAGCGAAATCGATGGCACAGCCGGCCAGAAAGTGATCGATGCGCTACAAGACATCGCCCCCGATCTGGCGCGCTACACCATAGAGTTTGCGTTCGGCGACATCTATTCACGCCCCGGGCTGGATCTGAAAAGCCGAGAGATAGCCACCGTCGCCGCCCTCACCGCTTGGGGTAATTGTCAGCCACAACTCAAAGTA
Organism: Burkholderiales bacterium; assembly: GCA_038330335.1. Classification (GTDB taxonomy): domain Bacteria; phylum Pseudomonadota; class Gammaproteobacteria; order Burkholderiales; family Burkholderiaceae_D; genus Undibacterium. Next base: position 2,818 of record JBBQNW010000194.1, read on the forward strand.
CATATCCACGCCGCACTCAATGTCGGCTGCAGCCAGGAAGAGATCATCGAGGTCATCACCCAAATGGCGGTTTATGCCGGCTTCCCGGCAGCCCTGAACGGGGCATTTGCCGCGAAAGAGGTATTTGGGGAACGTAAGGCCATGTGAGAATCACCCGGCATTTATGCATCTGAAGACCTGTTCGGAGATGTGCGTCCACTAAATGCAAATCAGGAAATACCCGTTTTATTAAAAATTTTTTGCACAAAGTGAACACTGTCTTTCATCTGTGTGAAAACGCACAGAAAGGGAAAGCAGGCTGTCAGACAATGTGACGGGATCGATTTATTTGCAAGTAATACCGCGTCTGTAAGCTTGTACAAAGTTGATTTTAATCTACCGGCGTTTGCTTATAGGGCAGTCGGCCTTCAGTACTATTTTTTCAATGAAGAGAGTCTAACGTCATGTTGCCAAAAACCAAGCCACCTCAGAAAAATGCCGCAATCGACAACCAGAATCCGGAGAAACTCCGTCTTCCGTTTGAGCTGGACGAAATGCCTGACGCCCATTCAAGCAAACCAAGAAAAGTCATGAAGCAAGCCTATACTGATTTGAAGAATGGCTTGGTGGATACCGATTTACACGGACAGCAAGGCGCTGCGCCAACGAGTAAATCAATTGCCGCGCCAACGCCTTCGAGCAGCAAAAAGTCGGTTCGACTCAAAAAAATATAACGCTGCCGAAGCCGGTTCTAGCGATGTCGAAAATAAATGTTGGCGACCCCGGCATAAGCCTGGAAAGTGACAAAACTACAATCAGCTTGCTATGGATAAGATGGGAATGATTAGTCATTAGCTCACTACAGGGATGCAGGACGATAGACGCAGCTTGTTTCAACAACGGCAAGTGAGGATTCAGCACGGTCCGGATCAAATATCTGGTTATTTGATCCTTGTCTGAATTCACCTACCGCCGGTCACCTCATGTTGACAATCGCCGGGAGAGGAAGAAGCGCAGCATTTCCCGGCTAGCGTCCGGCCCTGATGGATCGGTATAACTCCCGGCGCTATTTCCGCCGGACCAGGTATGGCCGCTTCCATACAGCGTCCATTGTTCTGCGCCGGGCTCTGGCGCTAATTTAGCATTGTCAAGCATTGCAGATTTATCGTAATACCGAATACGTGCATACTGACGTCCTTGTTGCGATGTCCCTTGATCCTGTACTGCCGTTGTTGAATTTGTTGGCTGTCCCTCTAAATAGCGCGCGATGATGCTATTGGCATTTTTGCTGCTCTCTGTGTGATCTTGATCGCCATGAAACACGATCACTGGCACGGAGGTGCTCGCGTCTAGACGTTTGGTGACACGCACTGCACCGCGCATGGCAGCCAGTGCCGAAGGTAAATCACTCGCTACGCCGACAGGCAAACCAGAATGAATGCCGACCGCGGCATATAAATCAGGATACCCCTCGGCCATAATAGCTGCCATCGCGCCGCCAGCCGACATTCCAGCAATAAAAACGCAGCGCGGGTTGATGTGATA
>JBBQNW010000195.1:0-4290 GCA_038330335.1 Burkholderiales bacterium
ACCCGTGGCAACACCGCGCGCCGGATACCGAATTGCTCGCGCATCAGCTCAATGGCATCTAGTGTGGTGGCAGAGCCTTGTACCGACAAGTGCAGGCGCAAATCAGGATGTCGGTTACAGGCATACGCCATCAGACCAGGATCGGCCAAAATGACGGCATCAGCCCCCATCGCGACTGCCGTATCAATGGCAGAGCGCCATTCTTGTACGGCGCGTGCCTGTGGGTAAGTATTAATGGCGAACAAGACTTCGCGGCCTTTGGCATGGGCGTAGTCCACACCAAGACGGATATCGTTCTCAGCAAAATTAAGACCACCAAAATTACGGGCATTCGTGGCATTGCGCAAGCCGAGATAAACGGCATCGGCTCCTTTGTCTATAGCCGCCTTCAGAGCGACCAGACTACCGGCAGGAGCGACCAGATCAATAGATTTCATACAGCAATATGCTATATAAAGTGACGCCCTATCGCCTTGTTCTCGGTCAAGCTTTCTGGGTGCGGTCTGAAATTGAGGGCAGAACCGTGCTGATAAATTTTCAGTGTCTCCGGACATTTGATATGGATATGCGATCCATTCACGCTGATCAAACTTTCATCCACCAACTGATGCAGCACCCGGGACAGTGTCTCCGGCGACAAGTTAAGCAAAGAGGCAACCAGGTTTTTCTTCAGCTCCAGACGAATCTCGGACGAGCCTTGAAGGTTTGACACTTGCAGCAGGTAGTCAATCACGCGCTGGGTTGCGTTTTGCAAGGAATGGCGCTCAACGTCGCGGATAAAGCCAAGTAACCGGTACGATAAGCCGGCCATCATTTGTTTAGCGATTAAAGGCGACTGCGCTATCAGCCTGAGCAAGGCATTTTTAGGCAAACGTAACAGCAGTGTCGGCTCCAGGGCTTCCGCATAGAAAGGATACGGCTCATCTAAAAACATCATCGCTTCACCAAAACTTTGGCTGGGGCGTATCAGTTCGAGCACCTTGTCGTTCCCGTGCGAAGACGGAATACCTAACTTAATCAGGCCATACACAACGATATAGGTGCCGTCAGACATATCGCCTTTCTGGAACAAAGTTAAGCCTTTATCGAGTTCCACTTTAACGACTTCTTTTTGCAAGACTTCCAGCTCAAACGCTGATATGTGGCGAAACAGTGCCTGATTACTGAGCAGCCCCTCAAGATTAATCCTATTCATGATTTACCCCATCAAATTGATTAACATCAAGTTTAGGTTAGTCACGCGGTGATGCCTATCCGCCAATAGGACTAGTCCATGTCCGCAAAGGAACCATACCGCCAGACCACTTAGGCTGTCAGTACAGCACCGACAGCGATAAAAATCGCCCGGCGGTTCATGCCACCAACTGGCCTTGCTCCCGATGGATAAATTGACTTTCAAACTCGGAGGGTGGTATCGCTTTGGAAAATAAGTAGCCTTGCCCGAAATCACAACCGGCCGCCATCAACAAGTCTTTTTGCGCCACAGTTTCTATGCCTTCGGCGATCACTTTGTATCCCAGCTTATGCGCCATAACGATGATCGCCTCGGCTATCGCCCGGTCGGCTTCGTTGGTTGCCATGTCGCGCACAAAAGACTGATCAATTTTAAGATAGTCAATCTTGAATTTCTTGAGGTAGGCCATCGACGAGTAACCGGTGCCAAAATCATCGATCGACACCTGAATGCCGGCACGGCGATATTGCTGTAACTGATCGTTCACCTCGACCGCGGCATTGAGCAATAAACCCTCGGTAATTTCTACGCAAATACTGTTTCCAGGCAAGCCTAGTTTTTTCAGGTAATCCGGCCAGGAGGCATATTTTTCCTTGGCATGGAACTGCACCGGGGATTTATTCACACTGATCTGAAACGCGTGCTTTAATTGTTTGCTCCAACGTTGCGCCCACAACGCCGACTCGGTAAATACCCAGTCACCAATCTCATTGATCAGGCCGGACTCTTCAGCTAACGGGATAAATTCTGCCGGGCTGACCATGCCGCGCTGCGGATGAAACCATCGCAACAAGGCCTCTGCCTTGATCACACGGTTAGTCGATAGCTCAATAATTGGCTGAAAAAATACCTTCAATTGTTCTTGTTCTAGTGCAACGCGCAAATCGTTCACCGTTTGCAGTCTGATCTGCGCACTTTGTTGCATCGCTTTAGTAAAATAACTGTACTGATTACGCCCTGCATTTTTCGCCACGTAGAGTGCCTGATCAGCATTTTTAAACAATGAACTGAGTTCAAGCGCATCCACCGGATACATCGTAATACCGATGCTGGCCGAGACATAGACCCGTTCGCCACCGATGACGAAGGGTTCAGACAAGCGATCCAATATCTGCTGGGCGATATATTCAATCTGCATCGCCTCGCTGACCCCGGTCAGCAATACCGTGAACTCATCACCACCGAGGCGGCCAACAATGTCGTTCGTTTTCAGACAGGTAGAGATTCTTTGTGCGGCATCGACCAGAAGTTTGTCGCCGACATGGTGTCCAAGGGTGTCGTTGACTTCCTTAAAATGGTCGAGATCGATAAAGAACAAGGAAAACGGCGCCCCGCTCTTCTCGGATTTGGTGATTTCAAGGTGCAGACTGTCAACAAACAAGCGCCGGTTCGGCAACTCCGTCAGGGTATCAAAATGGGCCTGATTCCAGATTAATTTATCCATGCGTTTTTTCTCGGTAATGTCCGAAAAAACCGCAACGTAGCGATCGACGACCCCGTCTTTATCGCAGACGGCGTTAATGGAAAACCATTCGGCAATTAATTCGCCGTTTTTATTACGGTTCCAAATCTCTCCCTGCCAGCGCCCGGTATGGTTCAGGCAGCGCCACATTTCGTCGTAGAAAAATTTATCATGCCGCCCGGATTGCAAAATTTTTGGATTTTTCCCTATGACCTCATGCGGCGCGTAACCGGTAATCTTGGTAAAAGCGGGATTAATCGCCATAATATTACTCTGTGCATCCGACACCATGACCGCTTCATCGATATTCTGAAACACCAATGCCGCCAGCTTGAGCCACTCTTCACCTTTTTTCCGCACAGAAATATCTTCCTGCGCCACGACCATTTTGCCTAAATCGCCGGGAAACCTGGTCACAGTGAGCAAGAACCAGCGTCTGGCCTGCTTCGCCCCCGACACCAGCTCGACACTAAAACTATCCTGTTCCTGCCGCATCAGCGCGCCGATACCCTGCTTAAACAAGACATACGCATGTTCGTCTGTACTAAATTTCAATGCGCATTGGGTCAGGTAATTATCACCAACCCGGCAATTCGCCGAGGGATCATCAGGGCCATCTGAGGCGTTCCAGGCGGCATTACTTGCCAGCAAGATACCGCAATCATCAATAACGCCGATATGTTCCGAGATCGCATCGATCGTTGCACGGGAAAATACTTCGGCCTGATCCAGGGCATTTTGTAGTTGTTGACGTCGTTCAAGCTCATAGCGAATTTCTGAGGTGGACTGCATGGCACGGGTGCGACCACGCGCCAGCAACCACGTCAACAATGCCAGTAAACTGCTCATACCAACACCGATAACGCCCATCACTTGCGGCATACGGGGTTCTATATCGGCAGCGAAACCTGGCAATGGCCGAAACACCACGCTCCAGTCACGGCCAGCGATACGTACACTCTTGCTCAATGCCATAGACTGAAATGATGCCATCGCCGGCGTGCCCGGCATATCCGCACTACCTACACCAGCTAAAGCATGGCTTTGCGCTGAAACGCTGCGGTACATTTGCATTGCGTCGGTCATTTGGGCACCGTCATAGATGGTCATACCGATTTCGCCAGGCCCCGCACCGAGGATGCCGGCCATCAGCTTATCCATACGAAATGGCGAATAAACCCAGCCGACAATATTGGCCCGACGCTCGGCGACGGTGCTGCTCGGCTGGCCTTTTTTATACACCGGCAAATACATCAGAAACCCCGCCTGTGACGACGTCTGGTTTTCCACGGCGGTGTCTCCGGCGGTTTCCGGATTATTTTCCATTATTAGCCTGACTTTGCCGGAAATCACCGCCTTACCACTATCGCGCGCTTGCTGCATCGCGCTATAGCGCAGACCAGGTGCCGAGTCGCCAGTCCTGGGACTGAGGCGATCCGAGTACATATCGTAGCCAAAGGCCTGACGATTCCTGTCGTCAAACGGCTCTAAAAAAATGACCGAGGTATACACATCACGGACACCGTCAGGATGGATATCGACATTGGTATATCCTACAGAACGAAGCCCGGCAATATGTTTAGTGATCAAGCCT
>JBBQNW010000196.1:0-4258 GCA_038330335.1 Burkholderiales bacterium
CCAAGGCGCGCTCGGCAGCATAGCGTCCGACGGCTTCTGGCTGTGCCAGTTTTTTAGCGTTGCGTTGCGAGGTATACCAGTCGTCGCGCTGCATGCGGGCGCCTTTGCCGGCAATCGGCGCTACCGAAATAGTGTGGCGTGAAAATGGATAGCCGCCCATAAATCCACGCGAATTGGCGGCTACGAAGTGTGATTGCTGGGCATGAACGCCGGCGCCCTCACAATTAGTGATGCGTTTATCTACGGCAAAAGCAGCGGCCTCGGTGCGACAAGCCAGCTCTATCGCTTCTTCTGCAGTTACCAACCATGGGTAAAATAATTTCAAATCTTGCGGATGCATCTCCAGCAAATCGGTTTCTGGCAGATCGGCGCAATTATCTTCGGCCGTAAAGCGTGCGATGTTATACGCGGCATCTACGGTATCAAGCAAAGACCGTTGTGAAAAATCAGAAGTACTGGCATTGCCGCGTTTCTGGCCGATATACACCGTGATGCCGATGCCTTTATCACGGTTTTGCTCTATCGTTTCCACTTTGCCTTTACGCACACTGATAGACAGACCGCCCCCTTCGCTAATCTCGACAGCGGCATCGGACGCGCCTTTTTCACGTGCAAAACGCAACATATCTTGTGCAATTTGCTTTAACTGATCCTGAGTATGGGTAAAAACTGGTTTGCTCATGGGCGGTTTCTTTGGCTGCGTAGATAAAAAGAGTATCATAGCAGCCGTTTCAATAAGTTTATAGAATAAAGGCGAGTCAATTATGCCAAATCCAAATCGTGGCGCTTGTGGCTTCAAAACCAACGAGTTCGAACAAGAGTACGAGCGGCCTTCAAAGTCACAGTTAAAACGTGACATGACGGCTCTGCAAAAGCTAGGCCAGGAACTAATCGACCAGGCGCGTGACCGCGTCAAGCGGGTTCCCATGCCAGAAGATGTCCGGGATGCTATTCTCGAGTGTCAAAAAATCAAAGACCATGAAGGTCGTCGCCGGCAGTTGCAATTCGTCGGTAAAAAAATGCGTACGCTGGATGAGGCGGAAGTTGCCCTGATCCAAAAAACCATTGATAGCTGGAAAGGTGCATCTAAATCAGATACGGCCGCCATGCACGCAATGGAACGGCGACGCGATAAATTACTGGCCAACGACAGCGCCTTAACTGAGTTAATGGAAGAGCATCCGCAGCTCGATGTACAGCAATTGCGCACCATGATCCGCAATGCGCGCAAAGAGCAAGCCGAGAACAAACCGCCTAAAGCCTATCGCGAAATCTTCCAGCTTCTGAAAGAACTGGCAAAAGCAAAGCGTGTTGCGGCTGCCGGTGACGCCGACGATGCTGATGACGAAGACCAAGAGGACGAGGACGATGAGTGACGATCGTGTCATCAGCGTCATCAGCGACGGTCACCGTGCTCTGCGCATAGGTCTGGTTTCGGTCTCTGATCGCGCCTCGGCAGGCGTGTATCAAGATCAGGGGCTGCCAGCCTTGCAGGCCTGGTTTAGCGCTGCGCTGGCGACACCTTGGATGATCGAGACCCGCTTGATTCCAGACGAACGCGCGGCGATAGAGCAAGCCTTAATCGAGCTGGTCGACGAAGCACGTTGTGATCTGGTTATCACCACCGGCGGCACTGGTCCGGCGCGACGCGACGTTACCCCTGAGGCGACGTTAGCTGTTGCCACCAAAGAGATGCCGGGCTTTGGTGAGCAAATGCGTCAGATCAGCCTGAAATTTGTTCCGACTGCGATTTTGTCACGGCAGGTGGCAGTAATTCGTGAAACCGACACGCATGCAGCGCTGATCATGAATCTGCCAGGTCAGCCAAAATCCATCAAGGAAACATTGGAAGGCTTGAAAGACGCCGACGGCAAGCAACTGGTTGCCGGCATTTTTTCTGCCGTACCTTATTGTATCGATCTGATCGGCGGCCCGTATATTGAAACACACGACGATGTTTGTACGGTATTTCGGCCAAAATCTGCAGTCCGACCAAAACAAAACACATAATCCACCATGACCACTGCCTTACTCGACACCATAGCAATCGAAAGCGCTTTCAACCCTACCGTTGCCGTCATCTGGATGCATGGTTTGGGTGCGGATGGCAATGACTTTGTCCCTATTGTAAAAGAACTCGATTTACGCGGATGCCCAGGCATACGTTTCGTGTTCCCGCATGCTGCCACCATACCGGTCACCATTAACGGTGGCTATGTAATGCGCGCCTGGTACGATATTTTAGGTACCGACATCGCCAAACGCGAAGATGAAACTGGCTTACGTTTATCGCAAACGCAGATTGAGCAATTGATAGAGCAAGAGAAAGCACGTGGCATTCCGGCAGAACGCATCATCCTTGCCGGATTTTCACAAGGTTGTGCCATGGCATTGCAAGTAGGCTTGCGCTACCCGGAAAAACTGGCGGGATTACTCTGTTTATCGGGCTATGTGCCATTACGCGATGTCGTCGCTGACGAGCGCCATGGTGCTAATCACAACACGCCAATTTACCTGGCGCATGGCCGTGCCGACCCGATCATCTCGATTGACCGGGCAGAACAGTCGCGCGATCTTTTGCTGAGCATGGGTTATCAGGTGGAATGGCATGAGTACATGATGCAGCACTCGGTCTGTCAGGAAGAAATCATTGATATCGGAAACTGGTTGCGCAAAATCTTAGTAGCTTAAACTTCAGCCATTGAAGTCAAAGCGCGACAGCAGCAGCAGGGCCGGAAATAAAATTGATTTTTCCGGTCCGAACGTGATCCCTGAGTGCGATCTCAAGTCACGATATTAGGCCACAATATTAGGCCACAATATTAGGCCACAATATCAAACCAGTTCGTCGCAAGTAAAAGCGCCTTATCAGAAAAATGAGGCTAATAAGACTAATGTACAACGGCAAACTCGTTCTGCCGATGTCAAATTTGCGTCATTCACAAATCTGGTTTCTACCGCCGGTCTTGGCTTTATACAGGGCAGCATCTGCCTGCAAAAATAGCGTGCTTTCTGTTTTGCAATGCGGATAAAACGCAACGCCGCCGCTAATGGAAAATTGTTTGAACTGTCCCGGAGCGATCTCAAACTCAATCGCATTGAACCCCTCCCGTATTGTGTTCAGCTTCTCAATAATCTGATCATGACCGACATTCCAGAACAACATGACAAACTCTTCACCGCCGAAGCGACTAAGGAGTGCCTTGTCGTCTAAAAATTGCCCTAAGAACATCGACAGGCGTTTAATGACGATGTCACCAAAATGATGTCCCCACGTGTCATTAATGGTTTTGAATTTATCAATATCAAAAATCACTGCCGCCAATGGCACGACTGCCCTTTCGGCTTCGTAAATGCGTTCCTGGGCACGTTTTTTGTAACCAATTTTATTTAGTAAGCCGGTCGCCCTGTCTCTCGAGATGAGATTTTTATTAGTGCGTATTTTATTGATTTTATTAATTAGCTGCGCAGTCGTAATATGCGTGGTCTGATGCATGATGATGCCATCAAAACCGGCGGCAATAGCGCTTACTGACAGCGCATTGTCCGTCTCCGTCTGTAAGAAAATGACTTCCAGACTAGGGTCGGTGGCAATATTTTTCTGAATAATTTCTGCAACCGATCCAGCCTCGGAAAATTGTCCGCTTTCAACAACGACCAAGTCCGGCAACCAGCACTTCACTTCCGTATGCAAACTTTGTAAAACTTCGTGACGGTTGATCTGAATATTGTGTTCTGCCAGCGAAGACACATCCAGTTCAACCGTGGCTCCGAGAAACAATATTTTTCCCTGATCATCGCGCTTACGCTGCGCAAACAGATTAAATAAATTATCGACCAGATCCTCAGCGCTAAAAGGCTTTTCGGCATAAGCCAGACAATTGGTACCGACCAGCATTTGCTGCAACAAGTAACGACTGCTTTGTTTCTCAGTTTCCAGGTAAATATATTGGCGATTCTCAGGTAAAGGTTTAAGCAAATCACGTAAGAACATCGAATGATTTTTTTGACCAGACTGGTGATTGTGCAAAACATCTAAATCGACCACGAACAGGTCGCTGTCTTCGGCCGCTACCATGGCAAAAATAAACTCGTCCATTTTCGAAAAAAACAAAATATCGAAATTATATTTATGCGCAAGTTGTTTTAAGTTGTCGCTTTCGTCCTGAATAAAAAAACGCTCGCCCAGCAGATAAACATTATTTTGATACAAGTCGTCGGGCTTAGACATAGGGTAATTCTCATTTCAGCAATGGCG
>JBBQNW010000197.1:0-4249 GCA_038330335.1 Burkholderiales bacterium
AGCTGGCTGGCAGTAACGCTGGAAAAATCACCTTGAAAAGCACCCATAGGGGTACGCGCTGCACCGACGATAACGATAGGATCATTCATTTTTTTCTCCAGTCTCTGACTTCAAAAAAGCAGCATGGCTGCACGTAGTTAATACAAATGCAAGTAAGACAAAACTCAGTAAGACAAATCAATATACAGCCGCATTAATTTACTGCCGCATGGGCTATTCTTCCGTGTCTTTACTCAAGTCAGGCGCCGTATCCGGCTTGGCCTGATTGCAAAAACGTATCTCTTGCGGGTAAGGAAACACATCATCCACCTTGCCATCCAAAATACGCTGCTTGCGCCCCTGCCAGTAATCGGCGGTCAGCAGGTCGGCGTGGTATTGCATAAAATAGTGGCGCACCTTGTCATTGCCGAGCAAAAACGTGCCGAATTGTTCGGGGAATACATCGTTCTTACCGATCGAATACCAGGGTTCGGCTGACATCTCGTCTTCTTCATTGCGCGGCAGCGGGATCTTGCGGAAATTACAATCGGTGATGTATTCAATCTCATCGTAATCGTAAAACACCACGCGGCCATGGCGCGTCACACCAAAGTTTTTGTACAACATGTCGCCGGGGAAAATATTCGCGCCGACCAGTTCTTTGATGGCGTTGCCGTATTCCCGTATGCCCTGCTCCATGGCGGCATCATCGCCACGCTTCTCGGCTTCGGTCAGCCAGATATTGAGCGGCGTCATGCGCCTTTCTATGTACAGATGCTTGATGATGACTTCCTCGTCATCCACTTCGAGCAAAGACGGCGCATATTTTTTAATCTCGGCCAGCAGATCGTCAGAAAAGCGCGCACGCGGAAACGCCACATCGGAATATTCCAGCGTATCGGCCATGCGACCGACGCGATCATGGTTTTTCACCAGCAGATACTTCTCTTTGATCATGGCCTTGGTGGTTTCTTTGGGCGCCGGGAAGTAATCTTTGATCAGCTTGAACACATACGGAAACGAGGGCAAGGCAAACACCAGCATGACCAGGCCGCGAATACCGGGCGCGGCATCAATCACGTCGGAAGAATATTTCAGGTGATGCAAGAAATCGCGGTAAAACAGATTTTTACCGTTTTTTTGTAAGCCCAGCATGGTGTAAATCTCGCTGCGCGGTTTTTTTGGCAAAATGCTGCGGATAAACTGCACATAGGCCGACGGCACTTCCATATCGACCATGAAGTAAGCGCGCGTAAACGAGAACAAAACTGTGATCTGCATGGTGTCGAACAACACCGTATCTAGCACCAGTTCGCCCTTGCGGTTATGCATAATCGGCACCACAAACGGGTACTCGCGGTTGCCGTTAATACCCTTGCCGATGATATACGCCGATTTATTCCGGTAAAACAAGTTGGCCAGCACCTGAATCTGGTGATTCGGCTCCAGCTGGTCGCTGCCGAAAATCACGCGCAGGCGCTCTTCGACCAGGTCGACATCGCGCTTTAAGTCGGTAAAGGTGGCAGACAACTGAAAATTGGTGACGATGCGCTTGAGGGTGAAATTCAGGCCGTCTTTGGCTGGGTAATACACCCGGTAGGTCGGCGGCGTCTCTTCGCGCTCGATGTATTCGGTCGCGGTCGCTGGCCGCACGAAGATGAAATCATTATGAAAATAATTTCTGTGCAGCAACTTGGTACAGACCGTATTAAAAAAAGTTTCAGCCAGTTCCGGTTGCAGATGGTCGATCAGCAAACCCATATAATGCAATTTGACTTCGCGCCAGACCTCATCGGTCAGATCTTCGTGATGGTATTCGTCTTCCATGATTTGCACGCATTCTTTGACGCGGGCATCATAAAAACCGATGCGTTCACGTGCCGACTGCTGGGCCGTCTTCCAGTCACCACGTTCAAAATCCCTTCTTGCGCCTTTACTGGAACTGCGGAACAGGCGGTAATGCTTATCAAAACCATCCAGAATGGTACGTGCGATGTCAAACGCAATCTGGGACGATAAGAGTTTAGGGAAGGCGACTGGGGTCATGGTTTCGGCAACTTTTCAGCTAGTTAGGGTGAGCCGACAACTTACCCCAAGCCTGACGTTTATGCAAACCGAGCCCGGCCACAGCAGCCGCAAAGCCGGCGTTGCTACCGCACGGGCCGGCAAAATGCGTCGCCCCGGCGCGCTGACAGATCAAGCCTATGCCGCGCAGCTGGAAAGAGCCGGCCGGCTGGCTGCTTTCCAGCTTTACACTACGCTGCTTGCTGAACTGCGCGGACAGGCGGCGATGTGGCAATAGCGGCGTGGCAATCGGCAATGGCGTCATCATGGGATTCTCTTGGAGCGGTCTTGGAATGGTACTGAAACGGTCTTAAAATAAGCGCAATTCACGGATAGCACCCGATGCATGCGCCCTCCAGCCAAACCGGGCTGGAACGCGCATGCCTACGGCAGCCGACGTATGACAAGCCAGAATTATTTAGTTTCTGCAAACAATTCACGGCCGATCAGCATGCGGCGGATCTCGCTGGTGCCGGCACCGATTTCATACAACTTGGCATCGCGCCACAAGCGACCGACCGGATATTCATTGATATAACCATTACCGCCGAGAGTCTGTATCGCTTCGCCCGCCATCCAGGTGGCTTTTTCTGCCGAATACAAAATCGCGCCGGCAGCGTCTTTACGGATAGCGCGGATGGCTTCCGGGTTTTTGGCACGGTCGCAAGCCTGACCGACCGCATAGACATAGGCTTTGCAGGCCATCATGGTGGAGTACATATCGGCCAGCTTACCCTGCATTAGCTGAAATTCACCGATAGGCTGACCAAACTGCTTGCGGTCATGCACATAAGGCACCACCACATCCATACAGGCTTGCATGATGCCGAGCGGGCCGCCGGACAAGACTGTGCGCTCAAAATCGAGCCCGGACATCAAAACATTGACGCCTTTACCGAGACCACCGAGCACATTTTCCGCCGGCACTTCGCAATCTTGAAACACCAGTTCGCCGGTATGAGAGCCGCGCATGCCGAGCTTGTCGAGCTTTTGCGCAATCGAAAACCCTTTGTAACCCTTTTCGATAATGAAGGCCGTCATACCGCGCGCGCCAGCTTCTATATCGTTTTTGGCATACACCACCAGCGTATCGGCGTCGGGGCCGTTGGTGATCCACATTTTGGTACCGTTGAGCACCCAACGGTCACCCTTCCAGTCGGCGCGCAGCTTCATGCTGACCACGTCGGAGCCGGCATTGGGCTCGGACATGGCAAGCGCACCGATGTGTTCGCCGGAAATCAGCTTAGGCAGGTATTTGGCTTTTTGCTCAGGCGTGCCGTTGCGATTGATCTGGTTGACGCACAAATTGGAGTGCGCGCCATACGACAAACCGACAGACGCCGATGCGCGCGAAATTTCTTCCATCGCAATGATGTGTGCCAGATAGCCCATATTGGCACCGCCGTATTCTTCTGACACGGTCATGCCATGCACGCCCAGATCGCCCATCTTGCGCCATAAATCCATAGGAAACTGGTCGCTGCGGTCGATCTCGGCAGCGCGTGGCGCGATTTCGGCGGCGGCGAATTGTTGTACAGCTTCGCGCAAAGCGGCGATATCTTCGCCATGATCAAAGGTTAAACCGGGTAAATGCAACATGTCATCCTCGCTTATATTTATAAAATTACACTATTCAATTCAAACCGCACAGATCAAAAACGACCTCCAATTAATCATTCACTGTCGATGATGGCTTGGGAATCACAAACAAAGTTTGCTGCATGATCGCGCACAATTTCTCTTTACCCTGAGACACCACAAACACTTCGGCACTGGCAACCACCAGGGTCTTGCCGGCCTTGATTACCTTGCCGCGGGCGATCAGGGTGTCGCCCATGGCCGGTGCCACAAAGTTGATCTTATATTCTGCAGTTAAGCACTCACTCACCGGCATCAGGTGTGTATTGGCGGCATAGCCACCTGCCGCATCGGCCAGCGTACCAATCACACCACCATGAAAATAGCCGTGCTGCTGGCTCACCAGCGGACTCATCGGCAAGCTAATTTCGCAGGCACCAGGCGTCATACTGGTTAGACGGGCGTTCCAGGCCAGTAGCGCGCCCTGAGCGTTAAAGCTTTCCAGCAGCACCAGCGCCAGCTTGTAATCGAGCGCATCGTTGCTTGTTTCATTACCCATGAGCAATCCTTACGGTAGGACAAATTTGGTGAAATAAATGAGTGAAATAAATGGGTGAAATAAATGAGT
>JBBQNW010000198.1:0-4219 GCA_038330335.1 Burkholderiales bacterium
GTTGAGCGGTTTATTGGTCACGCATGACAAGCGCAGGCCTTGCTTCTGCATGGCTTGAAGACCTTCAAAGACTTCCGGATAGAGCGTGCTGTAATCGCCGTTGATGGCTAAATAATGCCTTTGATACGCCGCCAGCGCCGCGCTGAAATGTTGCTCAACCTGCTGCTCGGAAAAGCCCACCGATAACACACGCTGAATCAGGTTTTCTGAACCTTTGCCGACAAAGCGCTTAATGGTGTCGATATCTAAGGAGGGCAGATCAAATTCTGCACGCATGCGATTGATGGCCACCAGAAAATCCGGTGCGGTGTCGAGCATGGTGCCGTCGAGGTCGATGATGACCGCTTGAATGTCTGAAAACATAGGGGCTAAATTAAAGAATATTCGTACATCAGAACGCCGTATTCATGCGCCCTGCAGACCGAAAATCGACTACAGAGCGCATAAATACCGCGGCTTACTATTTTTACACGGTCGCCAGTTCGGCACGCATGGCATTGATGACTGCGGTATAGTCAGGCTTGCCAAAAATGGCAGAGCCAGCCACGAAGGTGTCGGCCCCGGCCGCGGCGATTTCGGCAATATTATCGATCTTCACGCCGCCATCGACTTGCAGCATGATGTCGCGGCCTGAGGCATCAATCAGCTTTCTGACGGCCGCAATTTTTTTCAGTGTATGCGGAATAAACGATTGACCGCCAAAACCCGGGTTGACGGACATGAGTAAAATCAGATCGAGCTTATCCATCAGGTGTTCCAGCACGTGCAGCGGAGTGGCGGGGTTAAACACCAGGCCGGCTTTGCAACCGTGTTCACGTATCAATTGCAGCGTGCGGTCGATATGCTCTGAACCCTCAGGGTGAAAACTGATGATATTGGCACCGGCTTTGGCAAAATCGGGAATAATACGATCGACCGGTTTAACCATCAGATGCACATCAATGGGCACTTGTACATGCGGGCGAATTGCCTCGCAGACGAGCGGACCTATCGTCAGATTGGGAACATAATGGTTGTCCATGACGTCAAAATGAATCATGTCAGCGCCGGCGGCGACGACATTGCGCACTTCCTCGCCAAGGCGGGCGAAGTCGGCAGACAGGATGCTGGGGGCGATGCGGTAAGTAGTCATGATGGCATGGGCGTAAGGTGGTGGTAAAGCGCAAGTTGCGAAGATGCGGTATTTTACTACTTTGAGCCGGCAATGGTTCTTGTAAGATGCTTGTGATGGTGGCGCATGTTGCCCTAGCAGAGGCAACGCAGAATAAATCTAGAAAGAAAGAAAATTATGGCAGCGTATGAATTGGAAGTCTCGGTAGAGACGCAATATCTGGATCAACAATCTGAACCAACTAATGATAGTTATGTCTTTGCTTACACGATCAACATTAAAAATACCGGTACCGTAGCCGCGCAAGTGATCTCGCGTCATTGGGTAATCACCGACGCTAAAAATCAGGTGCAGGAAGTCAAGGGTCTGGGTGTGGTAGGGCACCAACCTTTACTGCAGCCAGGGCAGGGCTTTGAATATAGCAGCGGCAGCTCGTTAATGACGCCGCAAGGCAGCATGACCGGCAGCTATTTTTGCGTAGCCGAAGACGGTCACAAGTTTGATGTGACTATCCCTGAGTTCGTCTTGTCTGTGCCGCGCATGCTGCATTAATATTCTTTCGATGAGTTTTTTTTGTCATCCGTTGCGCTTGAGGTGGGCGTGTCGTCAGGCTTTCTTCCTGAGAACATGGTCCACCAGACGATAAAAATAAATAAACACGTTGCCGCGCAGGCTTCCAGTGCTAATAACCACATTGTTCTTACTCCTATGTTGACTTTAAGCAGAATTTTACCCTTAGCCGTGTTATCCGGTTTACTTGCTGCCTGTTCTTCCGTTCCCAATGTTAACACGCCAGTCAGGCCGCCAATGGCTAGCTTGCCGGCTGTGCCATTGCCATCAATGCTAAGTCCGGCCGCTAAATGGGCTGAATTTTATAAGCCTGTAAGTTTTGCAGCCTTGCCGGGCTGGCCGCAGGATCAGCTCACCGAGGCGTGGCCGGCGTTCATGGCATCTTGTTCGTCTTTAAAAAATAAAGCGGAATGGAAAGAAGCTTGCAGTATCGCCAAAGATCTGGACGGCCGGGATAATGCCGCGCTCCACCAGTTTTTCGAAGCCTTTTTCACTCCGCATCAAGTCGCTAATCCCGATGGCAGTTATGAGGGCTTGATCACCGGCTATTATGAACCGCTGTTACGCGGGTCGCGCCAGCGTGGCGGGGTTTTCCAAACCCCTTTGTATCGGACTCCCCCGGATTTACTGACGATAGACCTGGCGAGTGTGTATCCCGATTTGAAAAACATGCGCTTACGTGGTCGCCTGGTAGGAAATAAAGTGCTGCCTTATGCTTCCCGTGCCGAGATGTTGCCCGCCGTGGCAGGGAAGGAGTTGCTCTGGGTCGATGATGCGATTGATGCTTTTTTCCTGCAGATTCAGGGTTCCGGTCGGGTGTATCTGGCCGAATCAAATGAGACGGTAAGGCTGGCGTATGCAGATCAAAATGGTCACCCGTATAAATCGATAGGGCGCTATCTGATCGATAAGGGTGAATTAAAGCTCGAGCAGGCATCCGCCCAAGGGATTAAAGAGTGGCTCAGCAATAATCCTGCGCGTCAGGATGAGCTGCTCAATACCAATCCCAGTGTGGTGTTCTTCAAGGAAGAGAAAATAGTCAATCCGGCCATCGGCCCCAAAGGCGCGCTGGGCGTTCCTTTGACCGGGCAGCGCTCGATTGCGATTGATCCTCAGCATCTGCCATTAGGTGTGCCGGTATTTTTATCCACTACGCAGCCCAATAGCCGCGTCAACTTGCAAAAACTGATGATGGCACAGGATACCGGCGGTGCAATACGGGGTGCCGTGCGCGCGGATTTCTTTTGGGGTTTCGGCAGTGTCGCCGGCGAGTTTGCCGGACGTATGAAGCAAAAAGGCGCGATGTGGATACTCTTGCCTAAGTTTGTCCCCGGAGCATAATGGATCGCATCATGGGCCACATAAGCTTCCATATCGACCTACAATTTTTCTATCAGGCTGTGCAATAAAATTTATCAACGATCTCATTTAGGAGCATACATATGGAATACCAGAACATCAGCGTAGAAACCAAAGACAAAGTCGGCGTCATCACACTCAATCGACCGAAGGCACTTAATGCCTTGAATGACCAGTTAATGGACGAACTTGGCTTTGCATTGAAGGCCTTCGATAAAGATGAGGCGATAGGCTGCATCATCATTACCGGCAGCGAAAAAGCCTTTGCCGCTGGCGCTGACATCGGCGCCATGGCTAACTACAGTTATATGGATGCCTATAAAAGCGACTACATTACGCGCAACTGGGAGCAAATTCGCCAGATTCGCAAGCCAGTCATCGCTGCTGTCGCTGGTTACGCTTTAGGTGGTGGGTGTGAGCTGGCAATGATGTGCGACTTTATCATTGCGGCTGATAATGCTAAGTTTGGCCAGCCGGAAATTAAACTGGGAACGCTTCCCGGCGCCGGTGGAACCCAGCGTTTACCGCGCGCCATATCCAAATCCAAGGCAATGGATATGTGCCTCACTGCACGTATGATGGATGCCGCAGAAGCCGAGCGCGCAGGGCTGGTCTCGCGTATTGTGCCGCTCGAAAAACTCATGGAAGAGGCATTGGCCGCAGCAGTTACTATTGCCGCCATGTCTTTGCCTATCGTAATGATGGTGAAAGACTCGGTGAACCGCGCATACGAGACGACCTTAAGCGAAGGTGTGCAATATGAACGCCGTTTATTTCACAGTAGCTTCGGGACTGAGGATCAAAAAGAAGGCATGCAAGCTTTCATGGAGAAGCGACCGGCGAAATTTGCCAATAAGTAACGCGTAACAGCTAAGAGAAAGTCATTTCGGTAGTAGAGGCGAACTATTCATACAAACAATATAAACAAAGCACTTGCCAAAGCCAGTACTGGTTTGCTATAGTTCGCCTCCCGCTGAAACGAGCGGGAAGAAGTAGAAACAAGGAAACAAGGAAAGAAGCGGTGCAACACCACACCCGCCATCCCCCGGTAGAGAGCAAAAAGAAACAGCTCACAGCGCAGCAAACAAGGGGCTTGACGAGTAAGAAGAAATGCCGCATAATCTCATCTCTCTGCTGCTGACAAACACAACGCTTTGTCGCAAAACAAGCAAGACGCAG
>JBBQNW010000199.1:0-4081 GCA_038330335.1 Burkholderiales bacterium
AGGATCAGATTATCAAAAATAGTTTTCACAAATTTTGCAGGAATAAGGAGGGATTACTCTTCAGTAGAGGCCGCTTCAACTTCACCGGAAGGATCGGTTTGCCCGATTTCTGCGGGCGCCGGATGCACAAGTTCAGCATCCACATCTGCATCAAGGCCGGCATCAGGATCAAAGACCGGGCTGTCGTCCTGCAAATTTCCCTGCCCGGCATGATCTACCGCGCCCTCTTCGCCCTGATCTGACGCGCCATCGGCGCTCTCATCGTCAATATCGTCGTCGCTATCAGCGGCATCCATCCCGCCCTCAGTCACCGTGCTGAGCATTTCCAGCAGGCGTACTTCTACCGTCAGGTCGAGTTCATCCCAGCGTAAGATATCGAGCCTGACCTGAGCGCCACGTGGCATTTGCGGCATGCCCGGCATACGGATCACCAGAGGAATATCGACCAGGCGCAGTACTTCGTCTTTCAGCACCACCGCTTCCACCTGACGCACATTTTCCTGACCTAGCCAGCGCAGACACCAATAACGCTCCATATTATTCTGGAAATCGGAATACGCTGAATAGGCCGCCTCAAAGCCGGAGACGATCGCAAACAGATCCGCATCTTTAGGTTTGAACGGTGCCACTAAAGGCGCGGTGACACCATTTTCTACGCAGGCAATGATCTGCCACTGATTAACCAGATCGGTATACCGGCGTAACGGCGAAGTGCTCCAGGCGTACTGATCAACACCGAGGCCCTGATGTGGCGCGGCATGCGTCACCATGCGCACCTGCATCTTGGCAGCCCAGCCACCGGAACCACCACCTTGCGCGCGGTAAATACCCGGAATACCATGATCTGCCATCAATTTGCCCCAGCTGCTATTGGCAAAAATCATCAGCTCGGCAACGATCTTGTCGAGCGGCGCGCCACGCTTGCGGCGCACGATAGAGACCACCTCGTCGTCGACATAAAAATTAAAATCTACCCGATTAGTTTGCTCGGGTTTCAGGCCAAAGCCTTCGCGCTTGGCCATGCGGCCTTTTTCCAGCACCTGGGCCCATTGCCAGATATGCGCAATTTCGGCCTTATGCGGATAGTCGCCAGCGTCATTGGCAAGGTTTTCCTCGGTGACGTGGGCATCGAGATCGTTGTGACGAAGATTGGCCGCCATCGGCACTGCCTCGACCCTGGTTTCCGTGGCAATTACGGACCAGTCTGTCCTATCCAGAGTGACATACAGCGACAAGGCCGGACGTGTCTGCCCCGCCCCTAAAGTATAAGTATCGACCAGCGCATCTGGCATCATGGTGATTTTGTCGCCCGGCATGTAGACCGTCGACATGCGCGCACGCGCCATCATATCGAGCGCATCGCCGCGTTTGATCCCCAGCGCCGGGGCGGCGATATGGATGCCGACCCGCAGCTGATTGTCAGCCAATTCCACCACCGAAAACGCATCATCGATCTCGGTGGTCGTCACGTCATCGATAGAAAACGCCTGCACATCGGCCACCGGCAGATTTTCCGGCAGCGCGGGGATAGTCGCCGGCGGAAAAGCCAGTCCTTTAGGGAAGCTGTCAAATAAAAATTTGGAAAGGTGATAATCCTTGGCCGATGCCAGGCCACCGCAGGCCAGCATCAGACGTGCCGGCGTGGTTTGCAGGGCATCGCAGGCCTCGGCCAATGCCTTGTATTCGATACCGTTTTTTTCCGGTTTAAACAATAAGGGCAACACCAGCGGCTTCATTTGCTCGGGCAAGCGCTGTTGCTTTAACTCTTCCACATATGCTGCCTGAACCAGGGCCAGTTGTTTTTTCTTTTCTATCCCGGCCAGCGCTGCTTTTAACGAGGCTTCCGGTGCCGCCTTATAACGACCGCGGCCTTTTTTGTAAAAATATATCGGCGCCGTGTGCAAGGCCAGAATCAGGCCTGCGGCCTCGACCGCTTGCGCAGCATGGCCAAAATATTCAGCCCCGAGTTCGGCGAAACCAAACTCATCTTCACCGGCAACTTCCCATAAAAATTCCAGATCAATTTCTGTCGCGGCCAGTTTGGCCTGTTCCATCAGACTTTGCGGATCTGGCGACGTAAATTGCAGTAGAACGTCTTTCACCTTAATCTTGCTGCGCTTACCACTGGCCAACTCTACCTGATAAGCCTCACCCGCCTGAGACAGGACACTGCCCGCTTTGAAATCACCGGATTCTTCAAAAAATACATTCATGTCACACTTCTCTTCTGTCTTGGACTTGTCAAACACCTGCAAAAACGTTTACAGGCCGGATATTCTGTTTATTTCTTTTTTTTATTTATTGCTTTATTTATTGCTTTATTTATTGCAAGAAACCTGGTTTAAAATGCACTTCAGCCCGCCGGATTTCAAGGTCTGTGCATCCCTGTGCTCACCTGTGCTGACTATGTATACGCGCTATCGCGACTGTATTTTCCCAGCTGAACAATGTGCGGCAAAAACACTTCCGTCACCAGCAGGCAAGCGCCTTTGCGCCGGAACACTGAACGACGCGCCAACAGACTATGCCGCCCATCCAGGCTGTCGCCGGCGGTCATTGCCACATCGGCGATACGCCGCATCAGTGGGTGTGCCGCGCGCAATGTTGCGTAATACAGATCGCCGCGCTCGACCAACGGGTCACTAAACAGGGTTGTCCCTAGCGATTTTTCTCCCAGCGCGGCAAACAAGGGCCATTGCGATGCGCTTGCCGATAAAGGCACTACCGTATGCGCATATACCACGGCATGGTCATCACACCGCAAGATGACTTCACGCTCCATCACCTTGCCTGGTCGGGCCAGACCAATTGCAGCAAATTCGTCTGGCAGACACATGGCCACCCGTTGCCGCAAGCGTTGCACGCGAAAGTGCTGACAACGCGCCACCAGCCTGGCCGTCAGCGATGCAGGATTGGTCAGCCAGTCACGCATCTGACTGGTCGCGCCTAGCGCATTGACATGATGATGCCAGCGTGCCGCCACCGGCACCTGCTGAATATGCAGGATAGGCTGGAGGGGCTGAATGTGCATCGCCGGACGATCAGACTGCATCACAAAACGCCATGATCTGATCCAGATAATCGACAAAATCGGCCATGCCGTGATCACTACCCTGTATCACCAATTGCATGGCAGCCGGATAATGGGCGGTCATTTCACGCCAGTCGAGCACCTCGTCACCGGTCGCTGCCAGCAAAAAATAACGTTCCGGACGGGTCGTGTCTGCGATGGCGTAAGCCCGCAACTGCTCGATGTATTCAGTTTTAAACTCAAAGGCATCGTCGCTATGGTAAGCGGTAGTAACACCGACATATTTTTCCAGATCGCGCGGCGGCGCCACCGCGGGATTGAGCAAAACAGCTTTGCAGCCGCGTTGTTCGGCCAGCCAGGTAGCGTAATACCCGCCCAAAGAAGAGCCAATCAGGCTTATCTGCTCTATCGTATGCGTCAGTAACAAGCGCTCTAACAGCGCATCAAGCATTTGCATTGCCAGCAAGGGCGAGGCCGGCAATTGCGGGCAGATGTATTCGTCTGCGCGGCCTAGTTGCTGCAAATAGTCGGCCATCTTGCGTGCTTTAAACGATGCGGGTGAAGAACGAAAACCGTGTAGATAAACAATCATGCTGGCATAACACTCTGCAAGACGTCTGTTGCAGACAGGGCATCCAGTAATTTTTGATGCACCCCTCCAAAACCGCCATTACTCATGACCAGCACATGGTCGCCAGCGCTTGCCTGCCGGACAATCGCCGCGACCAGTTCCGGCAAGTCGCTATGGGTGCTAACCTTGTCGCCCAGGGGCGCCAGGGTCTGAGCTAAATCCCAATCGACCACATCTTTGCCACTCGCGGCGCCATACGCGAACACCAGATCGGCTTGCGCCAGACTGACCGGCAGCGCCTGCTTCATGCTGCCAAGTTTCATGGTGTTAGAACGCGGCTCCAGTACCGCCAGAATTCTGGCGTGTCCGACTTTCCGGCGCAAGCCTTCGATGGTGGTCGCAATGGCGGTAGGATGATGGGCAAAATCATCCAGCACCGTGACACCGGCAGCCACCCCGCGCACTTCCATGCGACGCTT
>JBBQNW010000200.1:0-3941 GCA_038330335.1 Burkholderiales bacterium
GGTGGGAATCACGCCCCAGATCAGTGATTGTTTGATGTCGCCGGCAGGACGGTCGTGCGACATTAATGCCACGCCCCAATGCAAGCCACCGAGAAAAGACAAAATAGCGATGCCATAAGAGAGCTGCCCCTTGATGAAATATCCTAACCAATCAGGATGGACGACCCAGCAAGCCAGTGTCAACAAAACAAACGGGACCAGGCCGAAAAAACCCAGGCGATTGGCGAGCTGCTGATCAAGAGTATTCATAGTATGTGTAAGCAGAAAGGCTGGGACAGCATTTCAGGTAAATTTGAGAACCGCTATTTTAAGAGGAAACACACTAATTAGATATATTTACAGTAGCTGACGCGGTGTCAATTAAGCGCCAATCAAGCACATGTACAGAATTGAGCGCTAGCGCATCGATAGCAAATATCCGCAACAGCGCCCGCGTTTACAACAAATCCTCCGGCACATCAATGTCTCTGAAAATGCCGGCATCCGTTACTTCAACTTCTGTCACCGGAAAGGTATTCAACAGCCCGCGTGCGCCCTGATCACCTTGCAGCGCCAGCAACTGAGGCAAATACTGTCTTGAAAATCCCACCGGATTGCCACGTCGCCCCTGATACAACGGTACCGCAATGCCGGCACCGCCTTGCAGTGCCAGCACAATCGCAGCGATCGTTTCGGCCTGCACATAGGGCATGTCGGCCAACGCAATTACCCACCCGGTACAGCTGGCAGGTGTCTGCCGCAAGGCATGTACCAGAGAATTGGCCATACCCTCTTGCGCAAAGGCAGAGCCAATGGCCACCGCTGACTGGTAACGCGTGATCTGGCAACCGGTGGCCGCCAGCACTTGTGCCAATTCGTCGGAATTCGGGTGCGCCGGCACCACGGCCAAACTGCACGGCAACACTGCCAACAAAGTCTGGGCGCTGCGGCACGCCACGCTGACTCCGGAAGGCAATAACTGCAGCAGTTTATTGCGCCGGCCACTGGCATCAAAGCGCCGCCCCTGGCCGGCCGCGAGCAAAATCCCGCAGCAGTTTTCAGTGATGTGCATTGTCGACATACAGGAATGCTTGGCGTACCGCCGGTAGCCGCCTGTGTTTGCTGATCAGGGCTAAGGCCAGCACTATTTAATCGAAGCCAGTTTCTCTTCAATCTTTTTAGCGTCGACCGCGCCCGGCATCCGCGAGCCGTCGGTAAAGATCAGCGTGGGTGTCGCATTGACGCGTAATTTTTTACCTAATTCCAGTACTTTTTCGTTAGGATTAGCACAGTTCTGTGCCGCCACAGGAGCCGCTTTTGCATGCAACATCCACTCGTCCCAGGCTTTATTCCTGTCCGGCGAACACCAGATATTTTTAGATTTATCTGCAGAATCTTCCGCCAGGATGTTGTACATAAAGGTATACACGGTAACGTTATTGAGCTCCTGCAAATTCTTTCTGACCTGTTTGCAAGGGCCGCAATTCGGATCTTCAAAGGTTGCAAAAACACGCTTCCCGTTCCCCTTGACCATCTTCAAGGCCAGATCCAAAGGCAAATCAGAGAACTTAACCTTGCTCAATTCATCAGTGCGCTGCTTGGTTAAATCAGTGCCACTGCGACCCTCGACGATATTACCGAAAAATAAATACTGGCCTTTTTCATCGGTATAAAAAATCTCGCTGCCAACCCGCACTTCAAACAAACCGGCATACGGTGTTTTGGCGACGGAATCAACTTTTACGCCCTCGCGAAAGTTCGAGATAACCGATTTTTTGATCGCGGCTTCCTGCGCAGTTTCGGCCAAACTTAAGCCGGAACAGAGTAGCAACAATGTGGCCATGGTAGTTTTTAGTTTCATTCTTTTCACTATTTTCTCGATACAAATTGATAAGTCCGGGGATTACTTCCCCATGGCATGCCTGATCAGCGTTCTTTTTAAGACCGGCAGACGATTCAGTAAGTTCATTCCCAGCTTCCGCGCCATCCGCAGCGGCGCCAGATCACTGCCAAACAAACGTGCCAGTCCATCGGTTGTCATTAACATCAGCGCCACCTCTTCTCGCC
This sequence comes from Burkholderiales bacterium, assembly GCA_038330335.1. Taxonomy (GTDB): domain Bacteria; phylum Pseudomonadota; class Gammaproteobacteria; order Burkholderiales; family Burkholderiaceae_D; genus Undibacterium. Next base: position 2,047 of record JBBQNW010000200.1, read on the forward strand.
TGGCCCGGCTATAACGCCGCAGTACGCGCGGGTCGCCGCAATCCCGGTGCGCTTCACGGCCGCTAACACTGGCAAGCAAATCAGTAACATCACCAAAACCCAGATTCATACCATGCCCGGCCAGAGGGTGCACCGCATGCGCCGCATCACCGACCAGCGCCACACGCGGTGCAATCATGGCGTGCGGGCGCAGTAACTGCAATGGAAAGGCTTTGATGTCTTCTGGCTGCAGCGGCGTCAGCGCACCCAGGCTATCGGCACAATACAGCGCCAGACGGTCGGCCAGCGCGCTTAAGGGCTCGCGCATTAACTGCTCCGCCAGCAGGTCCGGCGCCGACCACACCAGGGATACGCACTGGCCCGGCAAAGGCAGCAAAGCGATAATCCCAAGATCTTCCACAAACCACTGCTGCGCCACGCCATGATGTGGCTTTTCGCAAGAAAAATTCGTCACCACTCCGCGTTGACCATAAGAACGGTAATCAATACCGATATCGCATTGCCCACGCACCCAGGACTGCGCGCCGTCGGCACCCACGACCAGGGAAGCGCTTAGCTTGTCACCATTCTCCAAGACTACCGAGGCGGCGCTATCCGTCACCGCGAACGAACTGGCACGCCCTGAAATCTGCCTGACGTTCTGGGCGAATTTCAACGCAGTATCGAGCGCCTGATTCAGGTTACGGTCTTCAACTATCCACGCCAATTCTTCAATATGCGCACCATAGGCATCAAACGCCAGAGTCCCATCAGCGCCATCGCGCCCGCCCATCACCTGCATCGCACTGACAGCCTGAACCCGGCTTAACTCTAACGCATCCCAGACCTTCAAAGACACCAATAAATCATGCGCCACATGATTCAGGGCAAAGACCCGCACATCCCAAGACCCGGCAGCGGGCAAGGTAACTGGCCCGGCAACCGTTGCCGAACTCAATAAATCCACCCGCAAACCCGCCTGCGAAAACCCCAGCGCCGCAGCCTTACCAACCGCCCCGTTACCAACAATACAAACATCACTGTGATAAGTCTGTGTAGTCATGAATCTAACCCGTTAATAAGCATGCGACTATTATACGGCAGCAGCAGCAAGCCAAGATTCCAGAGAAAATCCGCAAAAATCAAGCACCCAACACAGGAAAAGCCAAAGCGCTCCGCCTGCGAATCACAAAACATTTGCAATTTTCACGATACTTCTCTATAATTCTTCGTCTTGGCCTGGTAGCTCAGTCGGTAGAGCAGAGGATTGAAAATCCTTGTGTCGGTGGTTCGATTCCGCCCCGGGCCACCAAGTACATCAAGGGTTAGAGCCGTAGTAGGCACTAACCCTTTTTTGTTTCTTGGTGTCTAGGCTACGTATAGGCTACGCCGTAGCCTATCAATATTTTCAGTCAAAACACGTTCTTTCTGTGGGCAAGTCCAACCTGCCCACCCTGTCCACTTTATTTTGCTTAAATTCCTGAGGCATTGGTGCATGTCCAAGTTGTGCCTTCAAAATCAAACTCGTATAAGTCGCCACACATTTCACAATCCCTCGCAAATTTTCCGTAATCAATGTAAGCACGTACTGATTCTGGCACGTCGTTTAAATAGAACTCATCAAACAAAGTTTCGGCTACGTCTTTCAAATTACCTTCTGATAAATTTACGTCTTCCAGCTTATCAAGAGCATTTTCTAGGCTATAACCTGAAACACTGCGCAAATAGTACAAGGCTGTTTTTTCGTGGTCGGCTAAATCAATAATGGTTTCAAACCACAGATTTAAATTGCTTTGATCAATACCGCAGGCTGAAAATAATTCGCAGTCGTCACCATCTATGAACTGGATTTCAAACTCTTCCACAGGACTACCAAAACCGTCTGTAAGGCTTTCTGATTGGCTGGCATAAGAATC
>JBBQNW010000201.1:0-3940 GCA_038330335.1 Burkholderiales bacterium
ATAATAGTCACTGCGACAATACGAATGCGTCAGCTCGATCGCGGCACCACCAGGCAGATAGCCGACGCGGGTAATAAACAACATCGCCGCGCCCTGCGGAATGCCCGCCAGCCTGGCCTGCTCGGCAGTTGCATTGACGGCTCGGATATGCTGCAAGGCGCGGCTTGGCGCCACCTTATTCGCCTCCAGATAGCCGTACAGACTGTCCGTCACCAGTTCAGGATTAGGCAGATAACTGGCAGGAATCGTCGTGCTCTCGATTGCAATCACTACATTGTCGGCCGTGCGTAGACGCTTCAGGCGCGACACCACGGTATGCGGCGACAGCCCCAGCGACAAAATCTCTTCCGTTGCGGCCACTCCGGTTTCGCGCGAGAGCCACTGCGAACCAGGGACAAAACCGCGCTGACGCAGCGCTTCACTAAAATTGCTCAGGCGCGACAACGGCTGCGCTGGCTTGGGCGTGATATAGGTGCCGGAACCATGCTTACGATTGAGCAGGCCACGTTGGCACAGCATGCCGATCGCTTTGCGCGCCGTCACGCGCGAAATGTCTAGCGCCTCAGACAACAGACGCTCGGACGGCAGCGCCTCATCCGGCTGCCAGAATCCGTTGTGAATCCCGCTGGCGAGCTTGTTTGCCAATTGCAGATACAAAGGCGTGGAACTGTCGCTGTCGGGCTTAAATTCGATAATATTTGCCTGCATGCGCCGCTTTCAAAGTGCTTCAGTTGGCGACCGCAAACACTGTTTCTTGAGCAGAATCAGTGCGCCTGTGGCAGAGTCGGCTTGCGGTTTCCCCACGCGTGCTGCCAACTCTGGCGGTAAATAAGTCAGCATCGGCTCGGCCAGGCCACCGCAGAGCGCTAACGGCAGCTGGCCGGAGGGATCTAAGGCGCCGGCCATTTTAGCCACTTCGATTCCGGCGGCCTGCATAATTTCTGTGGCTGTTGCGGCACGCCCGGCGTAACCGATGACCAGCGGTGCCAGCCGGGCGAAACGGGTCTGATTGGCGTGTGCCAACCAGGTAAAAATGATATCGCGCGGCGCGGCATAAGGCGACTGTTTAGCCACTATTTTCTCATCCACCAACTCAGCCCGACAAAAAGCCATCAGCGCCAGCGCAAAATCATCACTCTGGCTACGGCCATCAAGTACCTGCTGCACATGCTTGATCGCACGTAACCCCAGCCATGCACCGCTAGCCTCATCACTGGAAGGAAAACCCCATCCACCGACTTCACGGCGACTGCCATCGGCCAGCATGACTTCGCCGACGCTGCCGGTACCGAGTGCAATAATGGCGCCAGCTTTGCCCTGATGCGCACCGAATAATGTGGTGCCGGCATCTGTTTCTATGGCCAGACAGCCGAAACCGGGGTTTTTTTCCGTAAAGTCGGCCGCCCATTGTTTATTATTCACCCCCGCCAGGCCACAACCGATGCCAATATGACTTAGCGCCGGCATCACCAAATTGGCAGCCGCAAAGGCCATTTTGATCGCACTTAAAATAGCCTGCCACGCGGGCTCTGCACCGTGCATCAGCCCTGATGGACCGGCACTGCCACGCCCCAAGATGACAGAACCGTGGCAAAACTCTGCTGTGCTGGCAGTACTGCTTGGCGTAGGCGCTGCGGCAACCAGTACCACGCGGGTACCGGTACCGCCGCCATCGACGCCGATCAGGTATTGAAAATCTGTTTTCACTTCAGGCTCGCTGGTGAGACTGCTTCATCATAAGAGTTTTTTCGCCGCACTACTTCAACCGCCCCTTCACCCTACCATTCAAGCTACTCGTCAGCATACCCCAGCCTGCTTTCCGAATGGAAACATAAAATAAATAGCTAGGCAGAAATAAAATAGCGATCAGGAAAAGACATAAAAATACGCATTAAAATACCAAAAAAATACTGTAAAGTCTTAGCTAGTGGTTGTCAATAGGTATTTAAGTGGTATCTAAATAGACCGCTCAGAAAAATTATCTGAGGCTCCTCACTTACCGCAATTTTCCCCGGTATTTTCAGCAAACCGAATCTGCCAGCCACAGGCCTGGCCGCTATTCCACCGGGAAGCGGACTGAACGGCTTCCATGTTTGCGCGAAGCATTAACTAGCACTGACGGCCACTTAGATCGATCGCGCGCTTTTGGTCTTCATTCTGTGGCGTCTGCGCGTGATACCTCAGATAGCGCTTCGTTATCTGGCCAATACCCATATCATTAAATGTACAGAAGGGCTGTAACAGAAGTGTTCGCGCAGTGTTTGCCTGCATATTTGCGTGCTTATATGCAGGCTTATATGCAGGCTTGTAGAGACAGTGATTGCCAACGACTCTGTAAAGAGTATTGACGTTCATGTTTTTCACACCCAAAAATAGTCATCGCAATCCATGCCGCGCCGGCGATTGAAAGACGATCTGGCGAGAAAAAATGTCCTGATCAGGCTGTCTTGCCTTGTGCCCGAGACGGCCAGTCGCTTACACTAATTACCTGCATCAGAAAATCTCAAGAAAGACAGCCTCACATGCCCGCCCACTATCTTGCCAAACTCACGTCCCCAAAAAGAACCAAAAAGGCAAATTTGCATCTGGGCGTCACTTTGGCCACGATTGCCGGCGCACTCAATGCCGGTGGCTTTCTGGCGGTAGGTGAATACACATCGCATATGACGGGCATACTCTCGAGCGCCGCCGATGATTTGGTGCTGGGCAAAATTATTCCGGCATTGGCGGCAATATTTATGCTGATCGCCTTTACCTGGGGCGCGGCGTGTACGGCACTGATGGTGAATTACGCCAAGCGCAACAACATGCCCTACATTTACACGCCGGTGTTATTGTTAGAAGCCGTATTGTTGCTGGTATTTGGCCTGGTTGGCAGCAGCTTGCAAAAACACGAAGTGATTACCGTCTCGTTTACGGCAGTCTTGCTGTGTTATGTCATGGGCTTGCAAAACGCCCTGATTACCAAAATATCCAGCGCAGAAATACGCACGACCCACGTCACCGGCCTGGTTACCGATCTGGGTATAGAACTGGGGAAAATGATTTACTGGAATCGCGAATCGTCCTCACACGAAAGTGAAGTGGCAGCGAACCGCTACAAGCTACGCCTGCACGCGATGCTGATCGGCGCTTTTTTTGTCGGTGGAATTGCCGGTGCCGCCGGCTTTAAATATCTGGGATTCATCTCGACCTTGCCACTGTCAATCGCACTGATTGTTCTGTCGCTGGCACCAAGATTTTCCGACTAAATCTGATAAGCGGAGCAAGCCTGACTAAATCCGTCGCAACGCCTGCCATCTGCCTGATCGCTCCGGCAACGGCAACAAGCTTGAATACTAAAAAGCCCTCACACTAATAAGCAGTGCGAGGGCTTTTTTCTTTCAGAGACAGGCCAGAAAACAGTACCGGCACTGGTGCAGCTGACATGCGTTACGGCTATTCGAGCTTCGCTGCATGTTCGCGGGTCGCATGGAACACTACGTCCGGCCAGCGCTCTTGGGTCAGGCGCAAATTCACCCCTGAACTGGCAAGGTACGCCAGATTACCGGCGGCATCATGTGCCAGATTATGTCCGGCGCTGGAACGTTCAAAATCGGCCATGATTTTTTTGTCTTCACAAGTAACCCAGCGCGCGCTGCTGATACTGGTGCCTTCAAATACGGCATCGACACCATATTCATTTTTCAGACGGCTTGCGACCACTTCAAACTGCAGCACCCCGACCGCACCCAAGACCAGATCGCCACTATTGACCGGTTTAAACACCTGCACGGCACCCTCTTCACCCAATTGCTGCAAGCCCTTTTGTAACTGCTTGGTTTTCATCGGGTTTAAAATCCGCGCGGTGCGGAAAAAATCAGGGGCGAAATAAGGAATGCCGGTAAATTGCAAAAATTCACCTTCTGAAAAACTGTCGCCAATCTGCATGTTGCCGTGA
>JBBQNW010000202.1:0-3936 GCA_038330335.1 Burkholderiales bacterium
TAGGTCTTCCAACATCCTGGCCTGGATAGGATCATCGCTGCAATACACCATCACATCGAAACCATCTTTTACCAGGATTTTGGCGGCCTTCAGAGTTTCCGGCATATTCGGAAATAAGTTTTTTTCGTCGCCCAGGACTTCTAATTTACACAAGCGCTGGCCGCCCAATAATTCACGCCCCAACTGCAAAGTATAGATCGCATCTTCGGCGTTATAGCAGCCGGCGGTGTTCGGCAGTATCGTATAGTTGGCCGGGCTCACTGCGTCGAGCAGGCTGGGCGCGTTTGGGTCTTGCCCGATATTTACGCGACGTATCGCCACGGTAATAATCTCAGCGCCGCTGGCCTCGGTTGCCAGCCGGGTTTGCTCTAAATCCTGGTACTTTCCACTGCCCACCAAGAGACGTGACTGGTAGGTTTTTCCGGCGATGATAAAGCGGTCACTTGCGTCGCTAAACTGTTTGGTCTGTGTATTCATATTTTTTCCATTTCCTTACTCAATACGCTCAAGGCTTACCCCATACCGAAGTATGCGAGTGCGCGGCTAGCAGCGCACTTTCACGCGTTCAATCTGGGTTTCGTCTTGATAATTCGTTACATTAACAACACCATCAGCCGCCGCCGATTGCTCTCACCACATCAACCTTATCCTGTGCCTGCAAGACCTGGTTTGGCCATTGCGCACGAGGGACAATCTGGCGATTGACGGCGACCGCGATAGCCTGGCCGGATAAATTTAATGCATGGATCAGGTCAAGCAGGGTGTGCTCCTGCGCCACCTGATATGCCTCACCATTGAGCACGATCTTCATCATTGTTTGCGATAGATTTCCGCACCGGATTGAATAAACTCGATGGACTTCACTGCCATCCCCTGTTTCAAGGCGGCGATCTCGGAAATGCCTTGTTTGGCAGCGTACTCGCGCACTTCCTGCGTGATTTTCATGGAGCAAAAATGCGGCCCGCACATAGAGCAAAAATGTGCGACTTTAGACGATTCTTTCGGCAAGGTTTCATCATGAAATTCACGCGCCTTATCCGGGTCCAGGCCGATATTAAACTGATCATCCCAACGGAATTCAAAGCGTGCTTTGGACAAGGCATTGTCACGGATTTGCGCACCCGGATGGCCCTTAGCCAAGTCGGCAGCATGGGCAGCAATCTTGTAAGTGATGATGCCGTCTTTGACGTCGGCCTTGTTCGGTAAGCCCAGATGTTCTTTCGGCGTCACGTAACACAGCATCGCCGTGCCATACCAGCCGATTTGCGCGGCACCGATGCCCGAAGTGATGTGGTCGTAACCAGGCGCGATGTCGGTCGCCAAGGGCCCCAGGGTGTAAAACGGCGCCTCGTGACACTGCTCTAATTGCAGATCCATATTCTCTTTGATCAGGTGCATAGGGACATGGCCCGGGCCTTCTATCATGACCTGGACCTCATGTTTCCAGGCGACCTGGGTCAGCTCGCCCAGAGTTTTCAATTCGCCCAGCTGCGCTTCATCATTGGCATCATAGATCGAGCCGGGACGCAGGCCATCGCCCAGACTGAACGAGACGTCATAGGCTTTCATGATCTGGCAGATGTCTTCAAAATGCTCGTACAGGAAACTTTCTTTATGGTGCGCCAGACACCATTTCGCCATGATGGAGCCGCCGCGCGAGACGATCCCCGTCATGCGTTTTGCGGTCATCGGCACGTAGCGCAACAACACGCCGGCATGAATCGTGAAGTAATCGACGCCCTGCTCGGCTTGCTCGATCAAGGTATCGCGGAAAATTTCCCAGGTCAGATCTTCGGCCTTGCCGTTGACTTTTTCCAGCGCCTGATAAATCGGCACCGTCCCGATAGGCACAGGCGAGTTACGGATGATCCATTCGCGGGTTTCATGGATGTGTTTTCCGGTCGAAAGATCCATCACATTGTCACCACCCCAGCGTATCGCCCAGGTCATTTTTTCGACTTCCTCACCAATCGAAGAACTGACTGCCGAATTGCCGATATTGGCATTGATCTTCACCAGAAAATTGCGCCCGATAATCATAGGCTCAACTTCAGGGTGATTGATATTGGCGGGGATAATCGCACGGCCACGGGCGATTTCGCTGCGTACGAATTCTGGCGTAATTTCAGCGGGAATCGAGGCCCCGAAAGACTGGCCAGGATGCTGGCGCCCCATGACCTCGGCCAGCTTGTTACCCATAGGGCCGGAGGCTTTCAGGTTCTCCAAATATTGCCGGCGTTGCAGGTTTTCGCGGATGGCGATGTATTCCATCTCCGGCGTAATGATGCCCTGCCTTGCATAGTGCATCTGGCTGACATTTTTACCGGCCAGCGCCCGGCGCGGCTTGCGCGTCAGATTAAAGCGCAGCTCGGCCAGGCTGGCGTCGTTGAGTCGCTCTATGCCATAGCTTGACGAAGGGCCGGTCAGCTCTTCAGTATCGTTACGTTCGGCAATCCAGGCACCACGTACCGAGGCCAGGCCGGAACGAATGTCGATGGTGGCGCCAGGGTCAGTATATGGGCCTGAGGTGTCATAGACGTAAATCGGCGGATTTTGCTCTGAACCAAACATCGCAGGCGTGTCCGCTTGCGTGATCTGGCGCATAGGCACGCGCAGGTCAGGGCGGCTGCCTTGCACATAAATTTTGCTTGAGTTGGGTAAAGGCTGGACCGCGGCAACATCAACCGTTGCGGTGGCGGACAAAAATTTGGGATTGGCATTCATAGTACGTTGGCTCCTTTGCGTCTTACATTTTGCGTAGTGGCATGGAGCCAGCAAAGGAGTTTCCGTAGTCAGGCGGCAAATGTCAGTGTGACTTTGCGCCGGTGTCGGCAGCTTCCCTTCGCTGGCATTATCCAGATCAGGTTCGAGGGTATTTCTCACCCGACAAAAAAATTGTCAGGACCCCTAGCGTTGGTTTACTTACTATTACTTACTATTAGTTCTTATTCATGTTCATTACTGCTTGATTACTGCTTGATTACTTCTTGCTTACTTTTTGCTTACTTTTTGCTTACTACTTCATGACTTTTTCAGCGTTGCAGCATCATCATCGTTGATGGTCCAGACTTACCCAGACTATCAGCCCACAGCTTGCTTGGTTTTGCATCAGGCCTGAACATACAAAAAAAATCACATCGCGCCGGCATTATAACGATAATTTTTCATGTCCGGGGTCCGCTTATTCGCCGCTAGTGACACCCGGGGTGGCCGCTAGCGCAGACCGCGCACTGGACTGATCCGGTCCCACCACTTCAATAATTTCCACCATGCCGCCACTAATCGCAGCAGCTAAATCGCGCTCTAGCACGGGCATGACCTGCTCATACGGCAACAACAATCGCAGCAATCCATAAGCCCGGTTACGTCCATGTGTTTTTCCCAAATACAAGGCCATATCGGCAATTTGCAAGGTTTTTTCCCAGTCACAGACAGTTTCCGGCAGCCCTGAAAAGGGTAAAGAAATAAATCCTGCCGTGACCGTCACCGGCATCTGCAGCTCACCGACGTCCACCATGCGCTCACCAATCGTGTGTAACACCCGTTCAACCAGGCGGGTGATTTGCAGCGGATTCGACTTGGGTGAATAAATCAGAAACTCTTCGCCACCCCAGCGAAACACCATATCGGTATCGCGCACGGCACTTTTTAAACGGTGCGCGACTTCAGATAAAACACTGTCGCCGGTGGCATGACCCCAGGTATCGTTAATGTGTTTGAAAAAATCGATGAGGTGCTTTTAAATTCCTGTAATTGCCGCAGACCTGCCAGATTATCGCGATCGGATAAAGTTTGAATCTCGTCCAGACGTGCCATATCGGCTTTCTCATCGGCCATGACAGGCGCGCTTGCCAGCACCAGGCTAAGCAAGCCGCTTCGCCCGGCGAGCCTGGCAAGTCTGGCAATCCGGGAATACCAGAATGTATATTTTGTCAA
>JBBQNW010000203.1:0-3914 GCA_038330335.1 Burkholderiales bacterium
GAGCCTTTGATTCTTGACAGTTTAATTTCGGATATACGACCGGCCTCACGCCGCAGCGATTTATTCCCGATTTTTAGTTTTAACAGCCAGGGCGTCTTTGCCGGTGTTGCCGCCAATGCCGTGCTCGGCCAGGGCGGTAGCAGCAGACTAAGCCGCTGGCAGGATTTGCTAGAACGTGCACGGCGGGAAGGCTTTGATTAATTGCAGGCCAGCAGGTATGCATTGAGCAGTTGATTGAATCCCTTGCAGCAAACAAACTTTTTTTACCCTACTTCGTATTTTTTGATTATTAAAGGAAGCATCATGTCGATGTATCGTCAACTTTGGCTGGCCTTGATCCTCAGCACCGTGCTGGCGCTAATCGGAAGTTTATTCGCTTCGACGCTCAATGCACGCGCGTATTTGCAGCAGCAGTTGCAAATGAAAAATACTGATAATGCAACGGTCCTGGCGCTTTCTCTCAGCCAAAAAGATATCGACGCGATTGAACTGGAACTGACGATTGCCGCCCTGTTCGATAGCGGCCATTATGAGTCGATTCGCATCACTGACCCTCTTGGCAAACAGATTGTGCAGCGAGTCGCCGCCCCCGAAAAAAGTAATATCCCAAGCTGGTTCATCAATAACTTACCGCTGAACTCACAACCCGGGACCGCCCAGATCAGCAATGGATGGAAACAAGTCGGTACTGTTTCCATCGTCAGCAATAACCGTTTTGCCTATCAGGCACTATGGAAGTCCACCCTGGAAATGATCACTGCACTGGCCCTTTCCGGCTTGGTTGCCAGCTATCTTGGCACCCTCATTTTGCGCCGGCTAAAGCGGCCATTAGATGCCGTCATCGAGCAAGCAAGAGCAATTACAGAACGACGGTTTGTGACGACACCCGAATCGAAAGTCCCGGAACTGCGCCAGCTGACCTCGGCCATGAATGCTACCGTCACACTTCTGCAATCGATGTTTGCCAGCGAGGCAGAACGACTGGAAAACATGCGCAGGCAAGCCAATAGCGATCCATTAACAGGGCTGGCCAACCGTATCCATTTTATGACGCAACTTCATGTCATGGTGGAAGCCGAAGACGCGCCGCCGGGAAGCCTGATCATTCTGCGTTTATCACGCTTAGCAGAAATCAATAAACAATTTGGCCGTAACAAGACCGATTCTTTACTGAAAAAAATTGCGGCCATTCTGACCACCCAGTCACACAGCGTACCCGAAGGTTTTGCAGCCCGTCTTAACGGTACCGATTTCGCCCTGCTGTTAAGAGAAACCGGGGCAGAAGCCGTGGCAGCGGCAATGTTACAGGCAATAGCAAAAGAGCTCGCTGTCATCGACAACAACCCTGCTGCCGTTTTTATTGGCTTTGGAAAATTTGAATTTGGTATTTCGCCGGGAGCCTTGCTGTCCCAGGTGGATGAAGCCATTGCCAGTGCAGAAATCGGTGGCGTCAACGATATACGCAAAGCTGCGCCTTTAAATATTGAGCAAGCGCCAAGAAGTAGCGAAGAATGGTCTAAGCTGATTCTGCGGGCGCTGGAACAACAATGGGTCAAGCTGGCATTTTTCCCGGTGGTCGATTTCAGCGGCAAGCTTATTCATAGCGAATCGGCTTTGCGACTGATGTTTGGCGGGGAATGGTTTCCGGCAGGGCGTTTTTTACCGATAGCCGAGCGCCTGGGTTTGACGGTTAAGCTAGACTTAGCTGCCGTCTCGCTCGCTGTCGATGAACTCAGCCGCAACAACCGGCTGGAAGATATCGCCGTTAATTTATCCGCGCAGTCAATTCAGGACAGCGGCTTCAGAGAACAGTTGCGCGCTTTGCTGCTGTCTCGCCCGGCAGCCAGCAAGCGCTTATGGCTGGAAATTCCTGAGACGGGCGCGTTTGGAAATGTCGACGCCTTCCGCGCTTTTTACCTCGATGCCAGTGCCAGTGGCTGCAAACTCGGCTTAGAGCATTTTGGCCGTCAATTCGATAAAATCAATCTGATCCATGGTTTGCAACTGGACTATGTCAAGGTCGATGCGAGTCTTATTCGTGACATTGAAAGTAATCACGGTAATCAGGCCTTCCTCAAAGGCTTAACGCATATTGCGCACAATATCAGCCTGCAAGTATTTGCAGAAGGGGTCGTGCATGGCGCAGAACTCACTATGCTGAGCGCCCTTGGCTTTGATGGTGCTACCGGCCCTGCGGTATCCGGCACGACACCGATACGCGAGACGAATCAATAGCATCCTGTCGCCAGAAAAATAGACTGCGACATTCCGGCTCAAGCGAACGCGCAATACATCAGTCCTGAGCCTTCGGTATTACCTGCAATTGAAGAGCAAAATACACGAGCGCAAGGCGTGAGTAAGTTCAGGTCATCGTTTTTGTCCAGGACACAAAAAATAAAGCCGGGTAAATCAATTACCCGGCTTTATCATCAATCATCGCAGGCGAACAGCACCGGCTTAATCCACGATCAACTTACCCTTCGTCAGCAGATCCTGAATAATCGTCTGGTCGGTAAGCGTGCTGGCAGCAGTCAGATCAACGCCTGTTAAGGTGATACGCTGATCTTCATTGCCAGCAAGATTGCCGGTAGTACTGACATGAATCACTGTGTCAGTCCCAAGTTTTTCGAAATGCAGATACTGCGACAAGTTTCCGGTCGCAGTGGCATGATTCTCCCCTTGTAATAAATCACGCAGATCGAGGCGATCGCCACCGCTGTTATAGCTACGGACATCGAAATCGGTGATTGCATCTGTCGCCGGCGTAGCCGCCACGCCCTTATCTGCCAATTCCCAACGGAAAGTATCCGCCCCAAGGCCGCCGGTCAGAGTGTCATTGCCAGCACCACCTTCAAGACGGTCGGCGCCGGCACCGCCATTGATAATATCGCTCTCGGCACCACCGTGGATAATGTCGCGGCCGTCGCTACCGGTAATATTGTCAGCACCGCTACCACCATAGGCTTCCTGGCCGGTACGGATCAAATACTGACCGTTGGTGCTCGGGTTCTCGATGATGTCTTGCAGTTCGGTCAATGACGGTGCAGCCCCGGTCTGGAACAGCCCCAGGTTATCTACCCCGAGGGTAGTGTAGGCTGCCGATCCCGTAGGGCGAAATTGCACCTGTAATTCGGCGTTACCGCCCTGCTCCCAGTACAGAATCTCAATACTGTGAAAGCCTTCACCAAGCGCGACTGGCGCTGTCGTGCTGCGCGTGGTCGGCGACTGATTTGCGTTGTACTCAATCACAACTTGACCATCGATGCGCATACTAAAACCATCATCTGCCCGCACCTGGAAGTCATAATTACCGGCGGAAAAATAAGCCGAACCATCCAAACGCATGATCGAATCTGTCGTTTTCCCGAAACTACTAGTTGCCACCAGCGTGCCGGTATTATTGCCGGCATTAGCCGCCCCCAGGAAGTTATAGAGCGCACCCGAGGTAATCGCCGAACCTGTCGCGACGTTAGGGTTGGTACCGAGATTACCCGTAACAGTCGGACTCACGCCATAATTCAGGTTAGACGCAATAAACGATGCATCCGAGGCTGCGGCACTAGCCGAGTTTGCCGTACCGACAATATTGCTGCCTTGTCGTAAATTAATGATCGAGGTGGCGTCAGCGATAATATCGAGGTTGCCGACGCTGCCATCGCCGCTCTGGAGATTGAAGCCAGCTCCCGGTGTGGCCGTCTCGTTGTAGCCAAAATATTCCCCGTGCAGACCAAGTGCACCACTAATCACCGTAGTCGATGCCAACAACTGGTGCGAACTACCTTCCGTACCCACGTCGCCAGCACCAACCAAGACCGAGAAATTCAATGGCTGTGTCGTGGTCGCAACGCTACCGTTTGGTTCAGTAGTGGTTGCTGTGACGTTCAGTGCGATATCGCCCGTATAACTGGAAGACA
>JBBQNW010000204.1:0-3886 GCA_038330335.1 Burkholderiales bacterium
ACCGCCACCGCCACCGGAAAATGTTGATGGTAATTCCTAAACGCACTTAACGACAGACAAGCGCTGTTTTCAGCTTGCGTAACACGACAGCCAAATTGCAAATCCTGACTGACACTGTCAATGATGGTTATTTTTTTCCTCAGGTAAAACGGCAAAGAAGAGAAAACATCTTCGTAATCCCGATACGCGAAAATTTTCATGTTGGTAACCGTTTGCTTTTGAATAATGCTGGCGATTTCCTCGCTGCTGTCTTTGGCAGACCTGGCTTGTGCCGTATGCAAAATCATGCTCAGTAGCGGCGCCGTCACCAGCCCGATAACAACGATGGCAGCGCTTTGTGTCTGATGATGTTTTTCAACAATTATTTTCCGGTATGAATAGAGAAGCCCTATCGTGGCGTAAATGACAACGATGGCAATTATCGAATCCATACGCGTCAAAGGCATGCGAGTGTCAATGGTAAAAAACAGAGCGATTCCCAATGCCATAGCGACTAACAAGAGTGTGATGCCAATACAGCAGGCCAGCGTACGATCAATTTTTAGCTTCGTGCGCCGGGTAATTTCAATGCCAAGCCACAGCGCAACGGCAGGAAGAATCACCAATAGGTAGTAGCCTCCTTTGGCTCTTGAGATCGAGAAAAACAATACGGGAAACAAAACCCAGGCGCGACAAAAACGGATAACGAGACCGATAGGATCACTTCCCGGTCTGGCTGAACGGAAAAAAAGCAAAAGCAAGGGCGTCCATGGCAGCAGCAGCAGAGGCAGGCGCGGGGCATAGTAATAAAATGGCTCTATGTGGTAATCATGCGGCTGTCTTAACCCCAGGAAGCGAAGAAAATGTTCATTGACAACATAGAACCAGGCGAAGTCCTGCTGCTGCACACATGCCGCGATATGCCATGGCAGCACAAGTAGCAAAAACAAAGCAATCGCCCGGCGATCAAACAAGGCCTGTAACGCTTTTCGCTCGCGCATACTGATGGAAAAAAATATGATGATACCCACCACAAGGATGATCGCCACACCGCCTTTTTCCAGGGTTGCCAGCGCCAGAAAAATCGCGCCGGTAGCTAACCAAGACCTTTTGTTACTCATATACCATTGCAGATAAGACAGCAGACAGGCGCCTATGAGCATGGTCAGCAAAGGGTCAAAGATGACGGTACGGGAAATAAGGGTTGCGGGCACTGTGGTCGAAAAAATTAACAGTGCATAAATACCGGCTCTGAGATTGCCCAAGCGCCGGCAAAAGAGTAGCAACATCGGCGCCAAAACCAGCATCGCACTGGCAGAAATCAGGCGAGCACTGGCGGCAGTAGGCCCGAACATATAAAACGACGCCGCCATCAGCCAATATAGTAAAGGCGGTTTTTCAAGATAGGGAACACCCAGCAAATGCGGGATCATGAAGTTACCCGTCTCCAACATTTCTCTTGCTATTTCGGCATAGAGTCCTTCATTGTTATCCAGCAACGGATACCTTCCCGGGTCGTACAAGAAAGAAAAAAGCGACAGCAAAAGCGCGATGGCGACAACGGGAATAGAAACAACATCGGCAGCCGGCGTTGTTAATACTAAGTCCAGTGTATTTTTTTTGCGTGCACAGAATTTATGCCGGCCCAGATTGATGGAGGCATTACGCAGCGCCAACACGATGGCATTTAGCACTCGTAAAGACATGGAAAAATTTCCTAATCTACAGAGCCAACATGAATGCATTTTCAATCAGATGATTATCTGACCGAAAATGCATGCGCAAGATTCAACCTACCGGACAAGCCTGTAGTGCAAGCAAGATCGCGTGAAAATGCTTGGCAAGATATTGTTTATGCCATTATCGTTTGCCCACGGCATCAGCTGTTTGATTTTTTCTCACTTTCTGGCATCACGCCGGCAGCCAGGTGTTGCCGCAGACGTGATGCTTTTTTGTGCGCTTATCTATCCCGTATTGGCTATTCGCCTAGCCGCCTATCCGCCTTGTCTAGGCGACGGCCGACGGAGTCAAGGTAATCAGTACTTCACCACGCTCCGGTACACCAGCTTAGTACTACCCTCAGCCGGGATGCTCACTTTCCACACTGCCGTGTTGCTGGTGCCTTTGGTATGTGGCTGGCTTTCGCTCAACACTTGCCAGTCGCCCGGCATCGGCTCTTGCACTGTCACGACGACCGCTTCTTTCTTGGCATTTTTTAACACGATTTCGTAGGCGCTTTCGAAGACGTAATTGAATTTGCCGCTAGTGCCGATTTTTTTGAAATCCGTTTGTTTTTTATCCGCCGTGAGGTCAAAAGCATCGCCTAATTTTAAGCGTATTTTTTCATTCTTCGGGGTGTGATCGACATTGTCTTCGCCGATGAACTGGGCGTTACCTGCGCCGTCTTTTTTGTAGACGCGGATCACGCCTTTGGGTAAGGGCATGCCGAGATGCGCGCTTTCTTTATTATCGAATTCGACGAAGACGCCGACTTTGATTTTTTGCCCGAGCTCGCCATAACTGCTTTGGTAGTAATAATCGCTTCCTTTCAGCAGCAGCTCTTTACGTGCGGGCACGCCGGAGGCTGTCAGCAGCGCCACCTGTTTGGTCTGATTCTCGGCAATCGTGGTGGGGCGACCCAAGGTATAGAGATGGTATTCGAACAAAGCTTCTTCGGCCATGTCACTGCGCGCTTTCATGACCGGCGCAGCGGCCATCGCCAGCGCACGTACCTGATTTTCCATCCGGGGCTGGACTTGATTGACATCACCTGCGACCAGTTGCAGCCGGGCATTGCGGTAAGTGGCGCCGCTGGTGTTGGTCAGCGTAACCCAGCCAGAAATATCGAGTTTGTCATCGGCAGGATTAAGTTCAACCACGTAATCGGCTTTCCAGGCCAGACCGCCGGTCAGGTAGCTCAGTTCTACGTCTTGTTGCTGGCTGCCGGTATTCTCCAGTGCCATGACCAGAGTTGGCCGGTCGCGCAGATTGGCCGGCACATCGCCGTAGATGATGCGGCCCGGGATACCGGTTTCGATGCGGTTGCCGATTTTCATGACGACACCGCCATTGGCCGACAAGACTTGCGCCGCTTCGGTCGTTTCTTGCCCGGTGGCCGGGTTGGTGCGGATGATGCTGACGTTGCGGCCGACGTATTTTTCCAGCAGTTTTTGCGGCGTGAGCAGATCAAAATCAAAATTTTGTTCCAGCACAGTCAGGCTGCCAGGCGCATTCACGCTACGCAGCAATGCAGTCTCGGGGCGCATTCTGGCACTGACATCGCGGAAAGCCAGGGCTGTCGCACCACGCTTGAGTTGCAGTTGGCGCTGGTCTTTAATCAGGGCAAGATTTTCGTTGTAAATGGTGACGGCCACTTCTTGCTGCTCATCGAGGGTACTGCGCTGCTCTTCGCCGGGTGTTGGCATGGAAGTCTGTTTCTGAGTTTGAGCCTGAACCTGAGCCTGAGCCTGAGCCTGAACGCTGCCGACGAGCGACAGCAAAATGATGGAAGCGGAAAGTGATCGACGCATGTGTGATCCTGTTGGGAGTGATAGAAGAAATGTGGCATTAACTGTATGCCAGGGATGTGCGAAATGCAATATCTATGACTATTGTTATGGGCTGAAGTTCATTAGCATGGCACCGACAACAGATGACGTCCATGCTGCCGCCTGAATATTGCACAAGTTAAGAGACAAATTTACCAACCGACTCAAACATCGCGCCCCAGCCTGAAATCCACTTGCCTTGGTCGTCCCGCCAGATTCAGGCTGACGTGGGCTGGCGGGCTTTGGCTGATGACTTTGCCGCGCCGGATGACGTACAGACGGGCGGCGCGCAAGCGGATGGCGTCGACCGGATTGCTGGCATCGAGAATCACGAAGTCGGCATGGCAGCCTGGCTGGAG
>JBBQNW010000205.1:0-3772 GCA_038330335.1 Burkholderiales bacterium
ACTTTGGCTGATCTGGGTTCTGCCAAGCGTATCGAAATCGGTAAAGAAAACACCATCGTTATCGATGGCGCCGGTCAAGCGATCGCGATCGAAGCACGCGTTAAACAAATCCGCGCTCAGATCGAAGAAGCAAGCTCTGACTACGACCGTGAAAAACTGCAAGAACGCGTTGCCAAGTTGGCCGGCGGCGTTGCAGTGATCAAGGTTGGTGCTGCTACTGAAGTGGAAATGAAAGAGAAAAAAGCGCGCGTAGAAGATGCATTGCATGCAACACGTGCCGCAGTTGAAGAAGGCGTTGTTCCTGGCGGTGGTGTTGCCCTGTTGCGCGCACGTGAAGCAGCTGGCGTCATCAAAGGCGACAATGCAGATCAAGATGCAGGTATCAAACTGGTATTGAAAGCAATCGAAGCGCCATTGCGCGAAATCGTTGCTAACGCCGGTGGCGAGCCTAGCGTTGTCGTTAACGCTATCTTGAACGGCAAAGGTAACTTCGGTTTCAATGCTGCCAATGACACTTACGGTGACATGATAGAAATGGGTATTCTGGATCCAGCTAAAGTAACACGTTCTGCATTGCAAAATGCCGCATCGGTTGCTGGCCTGATCTTGACAACCGATGCAATGGTTGCTGAATTGCCAGAAGATAAAGCAGCCGGTGGTATGGGCGGCGATATGGGTGGTATGGGCGGCATGGGTGGTATGGGCGGCATGATGTAATTTGCTTCCAAGCAAATTTACCTCCGGTAAAGCACTAAGAAAAGCCCTGCAACGCAAGTTGCAGGGCTTTTTTACGTCGGCATTACGTCGGCATTACAGATATTTTGGCAGACAATTTTCTGCCATCGAGACTATAAAATCAGGTAAAGCAAGGTAAAAGCAAGCAAAAATATGTATTTTTAGCAAGCTGCTTGACAGCAAGTATGCCGGGCTTAGATACTGCCGCACCTGATCGGTAATTCACACAATTCACATTATCCATAACCATAATTCTGGAGACAATATGGCGCTGCAACAACTCACCGACGAGCAGACCAGTAACTGGACTCGCGCCCAAAAGGACGAGTGGTGGTTCACTAATATCTATCGTGGCGATATGCCGCAATTAACCCTGCGTGCTGCCCTCACCGGCTTTTTACTCGGTGGCATTTTATCGGCCACGGCGCTGTATATCGGCGGCAAAACCGGCATTTCAATCGGGGTAGGCCTGACCTCGGTGATACTGGCGTTTGCCCTGTTCCGGATTTTGCACAATGCCGGCATCGCCACTGATTTCACCATTTTAGAAAACAACTGCACCCAGTCAATTGCCACTGCCGCCGGCTATATGATCTCGCCGATGATCGCCAGTCTGTCTGCTTACATGCTGGTGACCGGCATCATCATTCCCTGGTGGCAGATGATGATCTGGATGACAGTTTGCTCGATACTGGGGGTGCTGGTGGCCTTCCCGATGAAGCGCCGCTTTATCAATGAAGACCAGTTGCCGTTTCCCGAAGGCCGCGCCTGCGGCGTGGTGCTCGATTCGCTGTATACCGGCGAAGCCTCGACCGGCATGTACCAGGCGCGTTTGCTCGGTTTCACCGCCATGTGGACCGCTTTTTATCAGATGATCGTCAGCGATGGCTGGATGAAACTGCTGCAGTTCAAAATTTTGCGTATGGATCAGTGGGCGGGGATGAAACAAGCCTGGAACCTGCAAGAGCGACTCGATACCTATTACTACATGGCGGCGGTCAAATATGATCTGCTGATCCCGAAAATTTTCGGCGTTGATTTCCGTACGCTGGGTTTGCGCTTTACCCTGGACGCTGCCATGGTGGGCGTCGGCGGTCTGATGGGTGTGCGCGTGGCCAGTAGCGTGATGCTCGGTTCCTTCATCAATTTTGTCCTGCTGGCGCCTGCCATGATCAACCGGGGCGACATCGTTGAGCGTATCAGCACCAGCGGCAAGTTGATCCCTTTATCACGGGTAGAAATTGTTAATCAATGGTCTTTGTGGTGGGCCGTGGTGATGATGGTGGTCGGCTCACTGGTCAGCCTGGCGGCGAAACCGGATGTATTTACCGGATTATTTAAGTCTTTCGGTAAAAAGAAGGTAGCGGACAATCGCCCCGATGTATTGCGCGACATTGAAGTCCCTTTATGGATATCCTACGTCGGCGTGCCGATTTTCAGCGTGCTCGGCGCCTGGACCACGCATGCCTTCTTTGGTGTGCCCTGGCTACTGGCATTTATTTCCTTGCCTCTGATTTTTATTCTGACCGTGATTTGCGCCAATTCTATGGCGCTCACTTCCTGGTCGCCTACCGGTGCTTTGTCTAAAATCACGCAGTTTTCTATCGGCGCTATCGACAGCACCAATCCGGCCAGTAACCTGATACCTGCCGGGATGACCTCTGAAGTGGCAGCCAATGCCTCCAACTTGTTGTCCGACATCAAGCCAGGTTACATGCTGGGCGCCAAGCCGCGCCAGCAAGCGGTCGGCCATGTCATCGGCATCATCGCCGGTGCGCTGGCCTGTGTCCCTTTGTTTTACTTGCTGTTTTTACCACCGGATGCCAATGGCCTGCGCTCCACCGCGACCATAGTGTCGGATCAGTTTGCTATGCCTGCCGCCATGCAATGGCGCGGCGTCGCAGAACTGATTGCCAAAGGGGTCAGCAGCCTGCCCACTAGCGCCGTTATTTCTATGGTGGTTGCCGCGATTGCTGCTGCTTGTATAGAAATTGCCCGCATTATCAGCAAAGGGCGCTTCCCGCTGTCGGCGGTATCAATAGGTCTCGGTGTGGTGTTGCCGGCTGAATCTTGTCTGGCAATGTGGCTCGGTGCCATGCTGTTCTGGTGGATGGGCCGCAAGCATACCGAAGCCGGTAGCGACGGACATAAGTTCTGGGTTGCCGGCTGCGAACCGATCTGCGCCGGCCTGATCTCTGGCGCGGCATTGATCGGTATTGGCAATGCGATTATCAATGTGCTGATCTGATGCTGTACTGAACGCATGCAACATCGTAGTCGCCCCGCCTTTGCTAAGGCGGGGCTTTTTTATGGCTGCGGCATTAACAGACCATCAACATACGGTCAGTTACTCTCGCGCGCCGCGCCCTGGCTTAGCTGCTGACTTAGCTGCTGACTTAGCTGCTGATTTAGCTGCTGATTTAGCTGCTGCTTGAGCTGCTGCTTGAGCTGCTGGCCAACAAATCCGTCAAAGGCTTGCAGCAGGGGCAAATATTTTTCCGGATTTTTTTCCAGCTGCATCAGTGCGTAACAACTGGCCTCTAAAGTCGAAAGCTGATCCGGCTTATGGGCTTTGCGAATGCGGTAATGCGAGGCCGGCATCGCACTGAGGGAAAAGCGCGGTAGCTGTTGCAGTAAAGGGTTCAGATACAACATCTTGCGACTTTTGCGCCAGGTGCCGTCGAGCACAATTAAACGTAAGCGCTCTGGGTGAAGCAGTAAGGCCGGATTCAGCAGCGGCGGCATGGCTAGCAAGTCACCCTGTGCCTGTGGTTCCGGATACAGTAATACCGCGCTCTTTCCACCCTCTTGCAAACAGTGCTGCAACTGCGCCGGATCAAATATCTCGCCGGTGTACATGTGGCTGCCGCACAGGCTCAGGTGCAAGAGCCTGGCGCTGCCCTTGGACTGCTGCACTTCCAGCGGGTGCTGCAAAATAAGGACTTCAATCTTTGGTGTACTACTGCTGATCCAGGCGCAGATACACCCGGTCTGCGGCCGCAGACAGCGCGGACAGCTTGCGCGCTTGGTAGTTACT
>JBBQNW010000206.1:0-3725 GCA_038330335.1 Burkholderiales bacterium
TTGGCGACTGCGGCCTCGGCGGTTTTTGCAGCAGCCTTCTTGGCTGATGCTGGTTTTGATGCTGTTGCCATTTTGTTTCTCCTTCGTGTTAGATGGAAAAAATGCGATAAATAAAATTAAAATCCGCTCTACATCCGGTAAGCGGATTATTCATGGGCACAAACATGATTTCTGTTTGCGCTAATGAATCCGGCACCAGCTGAACTGCTCCATCCCCTTTATTGATGCAGCACTTCAGCCATATGGCTCTTGCGTTCATTATTTGCTCATAACATGCAGATCCTGGTAACGCTCCCTGCGCCACCGACAGCAAGCATCTGCATCAAGGGAGAAGCAATAAACAACGATGGAAAAAGCCAAAAAAAACGCCCGCATATCACTGCCGGCGTCGGTATTCTGTAGTCAAAAGTCTGGTGCAAATCGACAATGCGCAATATCGGGCCACGCCGGATATTGCGACAAAAATTGCGTCGGTCTGATTGGCCTGTCAAGTTCATGCAATTTGGTGAAGCCTCTCGTTTTTTTACGAAAGTGCAAAATTGAGTCAGCCAGTCAGATTAGTCACAGGAAAAATCTATTCCCAGTTGAGTGCTCCACCAGTTTGATACTCAATCACACGCGTCTCAAAAAAGTTGCGCTCTTTTTTCAGATCGATCATTTCGCTCATCCACGGGAAAGGGTTTTCTTCGTGTGGGAACAAAGCTTCGAGACCGATTTGTTGCGCGCGGCGATTTGCGATAAATCGTAAATAGCCTTTAAACATTGGTGCGTTCAAGCCTAGCACACCTCGCGGCATTGTATCTTCCGCGTACCGGTATTCTAACTCTACCGCACGTAAAAACAACGATTTAATTTCATCGCGAAATGCCGGTGTCCACAAATGCGGATTTTCCATCTTAATCGTATTGATCAAATCGATGCCGAAATTACAGTGCATCGATTCATCACGCAAAATATACTGGTATTGTTCAGCCGCGCCCATCATTTTATTTTGCCGGCCCAGAGCCAGAATCTGGGTAAAGCCAACATAGAAAAACAGGCCTTCCATCAGACAGGCAAACACGATCAGCGAGCGCAATAAAGTTTGGTCTGCTTCGGTGGTGCCGGTCTTAAAAGCCGGGTCGGTTAACACATCAATAAACGGGATCAGAAATTGATCTTTGTCGCGGATTGATTCCACTTCATTGTAGGCATTAAAAATCTCGGCCTCGTCCAGACCCAGCGACTCCACAATGTATTGGTATGCATGCGTATGAATGGCTTCCTCAAAAGCCTGGCGCAATAAATACTGACGGCATTCCGGTGCTGTGATGTGACGATAAGTGCCCAACACGATATTGTTGGCCGCGAGCGAATCGGCAGTCACAAAAAAGCCCAGATTGCGCGTGACTAATCTGCGCTCATCATCGGTCAGGCCGTTCGGTGTTTTCCAGAGTTCGATATCACGCTGCATATTGATCTCTTGCGGCATCCAGTGATTAGCACAACCGGCCAGGTATTTATCCCATGCCCACTTATATTTAAACGGCACCAACTGATTGACGTCGGTCTGACCGTTAATGATGCGTTTATCGCTGGCATTCACGCGACGTGCCAGAATTTCCGGCGTAAGCTCGGCAGACTTGGCCTCAGGCGCATGACTGGGTGCGATTTCCGGCGTTGCCAGACGTGGCTGCACAGCATCAAATTGTGGTACCGGAACTGGTCGCGATACAGGTGCTGCCGAAACAGCTTCATCATCCCAAGAGAGCATTTTTTTCCTTAGTTACTGATAGATATGTAGTCAATGCGTGTTCAATGCATGTGGAACGCGTATTGAATGCAGATTGACGTATTGTATAAAACCCCGACACCGCAGTGTCTGAGGCTTGCGGAACAGCGGAAATTCTCACGATGTCCCGCACGCTACTACGAACCGGCGACATAGTCGCTTTGCTGTCGCCGGACTCTAAGACTGAGGCCGCTACGGGCGCCGTCAGTCAGTCGCGGCGATCACATAAACTTATTTATAAACCTATTTATAAACCTATTTATAAACTTATTTATGAACTTATTGGCAAGCTTCGCATTCTTCAAAACCCTGGTCACCCGGGCGCAACATGCAGGCCGGACCATCCGGTTCAGCCTGTGCTGCGGCCATGCCTCCGTGCCCGCCATCGACGGCAACAGCATTTAAGGCACCGGTTTTACTCGTCGACTTTTCAGTATGGGTAGCGCCCATGGTGCGCAGGTAGTAAGTGGTTTTCAGGCCACGCAACCATGCCAGCTTATAGGTTTCATCGAGTTTTTTACCGGACGCGCCTGCCATGTAAATATTCAGCGATTGCGCCTGATCAATCCACTTCTGGCGACGCGATGCCGCTTCCACCAACCAGCTCGGGCTCACTTCAAACGCTGTGGCATATAGCTCGCGCAGGTCTTCCGGAATGCGGTCGATTTTTGCCAGGCTACCGTCAAAATATTTCAGGTCAGAAATCATGACTTCATCCCACAAGCCGCGCTGTTTCAAATCACGTACCAGGTGTTCATTGATTTCTGTGAACTCGCCGGAAAGATTCGATTTCACATACAAGTTCTGGTAAGTCGGCTCGATACAGGCCGAAACACCGATGATGTTAGAAATGGTGGCCGTCGGCGCGATCGCCACGCAATTGGAGTTACGCATCCCATGCTGCTTGATACGCGCACGCACCAAGGTCCAATCCATGGCCGATGAACTATCGACTTCCAGATACCCGCCACGTTCTTCGGCCAGCAATCTGACTGAGTCTTGCGGCAAGATGCCTCTGTCCCACAGCGAGCCTTGGTAAGAACTATAACGGCCGCGCTCTTCTGCCAGTTCGCTTGATGCCAGGTAGGCGTAATAGCAAACCGCTTCCATTGAGGTGTCGGCAAATTGCACCGCCGCCATGCTGGCGTAAGGAATACGCATCATGTGCAGGCAATCCTGGAAACCCATAATGCCCAGACCGACCGGACGATGACGCATGTTGGAATCACGTGCCTTCTTCACTGCGTAGTAGTTAATGTCGATGACGTTATCGAGCATGCGCATCGCGGTGCGTATCGTTTTTTGCAGTTTGACGTGATCAAGCTTGCCGTCTTGCATATGCGCAGGCAGGTTGACCGAACCGAGATTACAGACCGCGATTTCGCTTTCGTTGGTGTTCAGGGTGATTTCTGTACACAGATTCGAGCTATGCACGACGCCGACGTGTTGCTGAGGCGAACGGATATTGCATGGGTCTTTAAAAGTGATCCAGGGATGGCCGGTTTCAAACAGCATCGACAACATCTTGCGCCACAGATCGAGTGCCGGCAGTTTTTTCGACAGAGTCAGTGCGCCGCTGGCGGCCTGAGCTTCATAGGCGACATAGGCCTGCTCAAACGATTTACCAAATTTATCATGCAGATCCGGTACATCGGATGGCGAAAACAAGGTCCAGTCGCCTTTTTCCATGACGCGCTTCATGAACAGATCAGGAATCCAGTTGGAGGTATTCATGTCATGGGTGCGACGGCGGTCGTCACCGGTATTCTTGCGCAGATCCAGAAACTCCTCGACATCCAGATGCCATGTTTCCAGATAGGCACACACAGCGCCCTTGCGCTTACCGCCCTGATTCACCGCCACTGCCGTATCGTTGACTACCTTCAGGAATGGCACCACGCCCTGCGACTTGCCGTTGGTTCCCTTGATGTGGCTACCCAGCGCACGCACAGGT
>JBBQNW010000207.1:0-3705 GCA_038330335.1 Burkholderiales bacterium
ACTGCCGTCATATTGCGCAGATGTGCCAGATTAAACGGGGTTTCTCTTACCATCAAAATTAAGCGGCGACGCTCTTTAAGAACCACGTCGGCAGCGCGGGTGATCAGATTATCGGACAGGCCGTGAGCCACTGCCGCTAGCGTTTTCATCGAGCAGGGCGCGATAATCATGCCGTCTGACTGAAATGAGCCACTGGCGATGCTGGCGCCGACATCGCGTACGTTGTGCACTACATCGGCCAGTGCTTCTACCTCTTTGCGCTTTAAATCAAGCTCTTGATGCAAGGTCAGCACACCCGCTTCAGAGATCAGCAGGTGGCTGTCGACGTCGGGCATCTCGCGTATGGCCTGCAATAAGCGCACCCCGTAAATGGCGCCGGTAGCGCCGGTAATGGCAATAATCAGGCGCCGGGGTACGTTTGATGCAGTCGTTGACATTTATTTCTTCAATAAAGTTTGCAGTTCGCCGCTTTCAAACATCTCATTCATGATGTCGGAACCGCCAATGAATTCGCCGTTAACATACAGTTGTGGAATGGTCGGCCAGTTTGAATACTCTTTGATGCCTTGACGTACTGCCGCATCTTCCAGCACATTGATGGTGACCAGATTTTCCACGCCGCTGGTTTTGATCAGTTGAATCGCGCGACCGGAAAAGCCGCATTGGGGAAATTGTGCGGTGCCTTTCATGAACAGCACAACAGGGTTTTCTGTAACAGTTTCTTTAATCCAGGCTTGAACGTCGCTCATGATGATTCCTCGGTAAGTAATAGCCTGCATTATAAAGGAAAGTCCGGTATCGCTCATGGGCGTGGTGCCAGACATATTTCATTGCGGCACTAAATATACTGTCCCTCAGTATTATTTGAATGTTCCTGTGGTTGCTGTGTCTTCAGTGGATTTTTTTAAGAAAAATAGGGAGTATATTGTTTGCTGGAAGTATATTTTTTATGTGATAACTTGACCTGCATCAGTCATTGTTTTAGTAACGCGACCCGTTATGAAGTTTGGTATCGGTATGCTGGAAGCACGAAGGCGCAAGCGCAGAACAAAGATACCGGCAACGTGCGCTTATCGCCGCAGGAGCGTGGCGGCAATAGTGCTTGCCCGGACGGTGCCTGCAACGCTGTTTGGCACAGTCCTCAGATTGCTGGATACTTGATCAGGGTTCGCTCAGTTGATGCCCTGTTACCGTTAAATTTTTCTCTTGGTGAAATATTATGGCTATTCCAACGTCATACAGAGATAAGCAGCTCCTGATCATCGACGACATGGCCGATATGCGCAGTTCGCTGCGCAGTCAGATTGCCTCGCTCGATATACAGAAGGTGAGTATTGCCGCGAATGTGCGCGATGCTCTCGAGTTGATCAAACAAAAAAAGCACGATGTTATTTTATGTGATTACTATCTGGGGGCCGGCACTGACGGCCAGCAGTTCCTGGAATTTTTACGCAGCAATCAGCTCATCAGCCGTGCCAGCCTGTTTATTATGGTCACCGCCGAAACCGGTTATGAAAGCGTGATCACGGCGGCAGAATGCCTGCCTGACGATTATCTGTTGAAACCATTCACCGCCGAAACCCTGCGCACCCGTCTGGAGCGTCTGTTAGAGAAGAAAGCGCGCCTCGCGAATATTGACAAATTGCAGGACCGGCAAGCCTGGCTGGAAATTATTACTGCTTGCGATGAAATTATCGCGGTCAAAGATAAGTACCTGGTGGACGCCATGCGTATCAAGGGGAATGCGCTGGTGATGTCACGTCAGTTTGATGCCTCGATTCAGTTTTATCAACAGGCGCTGGCGTTGCGCCCTATGCCTTGGGCCAAGCTGGGGCTGGCCAAGGCGCTCACGGGTAAGGGGGATGCTGAACAAGCCAAACTGGTGTTAAGCGGCCTGATCAGCGAAAGCCCGAATTTACTCTCTGCGTACGACTTGCTGGGGCGTATTCATACCGAAGAAGGGCATCCCGAGCAGGCCTTGCTGGTACTGGAGAATGCCTGCAAGGTGGCGCCGAATTCGCTGGCACGCCAGCGGTCTCTGGCGGTTCTGGCGGAAGAGAGCGGAGATTTTGCCCGGGTCGAGCAAGCCATGAGCCTGGTCGTCAAGAAAACCAAAAACTCACCGCTACGCGATGCGCGCGACTACGCCAGGCTGAGTAACGCCTTTAGCGAAATGGGTGAGCCGGCCAAGGCCATAGGCCTACTGGAAGAGGCGAAAGCGAGCTTTAAAGAGATGGATGATGCCCGCTTACTGGCGGCAGTCGAAGTTGTCGCGCAGCAGCGGGCGGGTCAGCCTGAGCTGGCACATCAGGCGCTAACACTGGCACTGGCAACGCAAACGGGAACCGGGCATTTACCCGAAGCGACTGCGTTGAGTATCGCCAGGGCTTGTCTGGCCTGCGATAAAACCGATCTGGCGATGAGTATTTTGAAATCCGTGGTGCGAAATAATCCGGAATCAAACGCTGCGTCGGGTGCCATGCAAGGCCGTATTGCTGCATTGCTGAAAGATCACGGTGGTGCTGATGCGGCTAAAAAATTGATCGACCATTCAGTCAAAGAAGTGATTGAACTCAATAATAATGCGGTTCTGAAAGCCAAGGCCGGTCAGTTTGCCGACGCCGCGCGCATGCTCACAGAGGCGGCGATTCGCCTGCCGAATAACCTACAGATTGCCTCGAATGCGGCGTTTTCATTGCTGGCCGACGTGTATATGAATGGCATGGATCTGACGAAAATTACGGAAGCCACACAGTTTCAGCAAGTCGTTGCCAAGCGCGATACGCAGCATCCAAAATTGGCCGAGATCGCCGGCCTGATGAGTAAAATTCAAGCCAAGTACAAACTTGAGAAACCATGATGAGTTTCGCCGAGATTGCTGCCTTAACGATACACGATGTTAAAAATAGCCTGGCACAACTGGCCGGGCAGGCCGAAGCGCGCGGCGATATCGCCACCTTGCGCACTGCCATGGATGCTTCTGCCGCCTTAACCCGCTTGCTGGTGTTGTATAAAACCGAAACCAGTATTTTGCTGTTGGCGGTGGATGCCCATTCCCCCGCCGACCTGGTGCTCGATCTGCTCAGTGAATATGCAAATGAGTACGCAAATGAGGCTGTCCATAAGCACGCCAATGCGACCCTTACGCAAAACCATATCGAGATGGATGCCGCTATCAGTAGCGCCCCTACGCTGTGTTTTTATGATGCAACGCTGGTACGTATGATCTTGTCGAATGCGCTGCAAAATGCCCTGCGCTATGCCCGCCATAAAGTCACATTCTCGGCGCTTGCGGCCGGCGCGTATCTGGAGTTTCGAGTGCAGGATGATGGTGCTGGTTATCCAGACAGCGTGCTGGCCGATACCGGAGCAACGGCCGCCATTACCGCAGAAGGCACTGGCTTAGGTTTGCGTCTGGCAAAAAAAGTCGCTACGCTGCATACCAATGGCGGCCTGTGCGGCGACGTCGCGCTGGCCAACGAGCCAGGTGCGGTGTTTATTTTGCGTTTGCCGCTGTAATTCTCCGTCCGCTAAAACAGCTCCGGTAATCAAAAAACAGGCAGCGCATGCCACCTGTTTTTAAACCCATGGTGCCGGCAGACTGATTTTTTACGGACGCAACTTGGCAAACGCCGAGGCCATGGCGTTGTTGCTTGGTGCAGGGCTGTTACTTTGCTTGGATTGATGCTGGTTGAGGCGCTTGGC
>JBBQNW010000208.1:0-3685 GCA_038330335.1 Burkholderiales bacterium
GACTTACGGCGACGGTGCCGTGATGGGCGTACCGGCACATGATGAACGCGATTTTGCTTTTGCCAAAAAATACCAGATCGCGATTAAGCAGGTTGTCGCGGTGGCAGGCGAGACTTTCAGCACCGACGCCTGGGCCGATTCCTACGGCGACAAGCAGCGTGGCGTCATGCTTAATTCCGGCAAGTACGACGGGCTGAATTACAAAGCCGCGGTCGATGCGGTGGCGGCTGATTTAGCGACTAAAGACCTGGGCGAAAAGAAAACCACCTGGCGCCTGCGCGACTGGGGCATTTCACGTCAGCGTTACTGGGGTACACCTATTCCTATCATTCACTGTGAATGCTGCGGTGATGTGCCTGTGCCTTACGAAGATTTGCCAGTCGTCTTGCCGACCGACTGCATTCCTGATGGCTCCGGTAATCCGCTCAAGCATCGTGCTGATTTTCTGAATGTGCCTTGCCCGACCTGCGGCAAGCCAGCGCAGCGCGAAACCGACACCATGGATACTTTCGTGGATTCCAGCTGGTATTTCATGCGCTACACTTGCCCTGATGCCAGCAGCATGGTTGATGAACGCAATGACTACTGGATGGCGATGGATCAATACATTGGCGGCGTCGAGCATGCGGTATTGCATTTGCTGTATGCCCGTTTCTGGACCAAGGCCATGCGCGATATGGGCCTGGTTAAAATTTCGGAGCCGTTTAAGAATTTATTTACTCAGGGCATGTTGCTCAACGAATCTTACTATCGTGAAGATGCCAGCGGCAAGAAAACCTGGTTCTATCCAAACGAAATCGAAGTGCAGTACGATGAAAAAAGCCGTCCTGTCGCTGCCATATTAAAAAGCGATGGCCAGTCAGTGCAGATGGGTGGCATTGAGAAAATGTCCAAATCCAAAAACAATGTGGTGGAACCAAAAGACATTATTGAACAGTTTGGTGCCGATACCGCCCGCTTGTTTACCATGTTTGCCGGCCCACCGGACCAGAGCGCCGCCTGGAACAGCAGCGGGGTGGAAGGCGCTGCGCGTTACCTGCGCCGTTTGTGGGCGTCCGCCTTAAAGTTGTCCGATACGGTCGCCGCCGGTGTTGCCGGTGATGGTGTGACGACGGCGTATGCTGCTGAAGTTAAAAATTTGCGTCGTGAAGTGCATCTGACACTTAAACAGATTGATGCCGATTACGAGCGTTTGCAATACAACACCGTGGTCTCCGGTGCGATGAAATTGCTGAACGCGATAGAGTCGTTTAAAGTGGAAGGCGAAGGTCATGCGGCGGTATTGCGCGAAACCTTCGGCATCCTGCTGCGCGGCTTGTATCCGGTATGCCCTCACATTACCCATGCACTCTGGCTGGAGCTGGGCCTGGCGGCAGAGTTCGGTGAAATCATCGATGCGCCTTGGCCACAAGTCGATGAAGCGGCACTGCTGCAAGACGAGATTGAGTTGATGATACAAGTCAATGGCAAACTGCGCGGCAGTGTCAAAGTGGCGAAAGATGCCGATAAAGCGACAATAGAAGGCGCCGCTTTGGCCACCGAGAGCGTACAGAAATTTTTAGACGGCCCGCCGAAAAAAGTCATCATCGTTCCCGGTAAGCTGGTAAATATCGTTGCTTAATTCCTTATCTAATTGCTCACTTGTTTGTTCACCTCACTTCTAGCTTAATGAACTATTCAACATTCTTTCAGCGCAAGACTACTGCCGGCACTAGCATCATCGCCATCATATTGCTGCTGATGCTGTCCGCTTGTGGCTTCGCCCTGCGTGGCCCCGTTGCCTTTTCTTTTCACAGTATTTATGTCGGCATGGCCGATACCTCACCCCTGGGTGGCGAGTTGAAAAGAAATATCCGCGCCAATGGCCAGACGGTTATCGCAAAAGACAGTATAGCGGCTGACGTGATTCTGGATGTTCTGGCAGAAGCGCGGGAAAAACGCATTTTGTCGCTCAATAGCCAGGGTCGTGTGCGCGAATATGATTTGATCTACACCCTGCGTTTTCGCGTCAGAGACCAGAGCGGTAAAGAAGTCCTGGCTCCGACGGACATCAGTTTGAAACGCAATATCAGCTTTAACGAATCCCAGGTCTTGGCGAAAGAGGCAGAAGAAGTCTTGCTGTATCGCGATATGCAAAGCGATCTGGTGCAGCAGATCATGCGCCGTCTTGCTGCCTTGAAAATGGATTAATCTCATGCAATTGCGCTTTGATGCCGTTGATGCACATCTGACAAAAACGCTGGCACCTTTGTATGTGATCACCAGCGATGAGCATTTGCTGGCGCTGGAAACCGCAGACAAAATCCGTCGGGTTGCCAAAGCGCAAGGTTTTCTGGAACGTGAGATTTTGAACGTAGAGCGCCACTTCAAGTGGGGTGCCTTACTGGCGGCGAATCAGTCGCAGTCGCTGTTCGGGGATAAAAAAATCATCGACCTGCGCATCCCGACTGGTAAGCCCGGTAAGGATGGCGCTGCCGCATTGCAAGAATACATTGCCAAGCTGTCACCCGATAACCTGACTTTGATCAGTTTACCAAAGTTAGATTGGGCGACCCAAAAAGC
This sequence comes from Burkholderiales bacterium, assembly GCA_038330335.1. Taxonomy (GTDB): domain Bacteria; phylum Pseudomonadota; class Gammaproteobacteria; order Burkholderiales; family Burkholderiaceae_D; genus Undibacterium. Next base: position 2,563 of record JBBQNW010000208.1, read on the forward strand.
GGCATGGGTCAGTAGTTTGCAACAAGCGGCCGTGTATATTGATATCCCTTTGGTAGAGCGGGCGCAATTGCCGGGGTGGATTTCTCTGCGTTTATCGGCGCAGGGACAAAGTGCCGACCGGCAAAGCCTGGATTTTATTGCCGACCGGGTGGAAGGCAATTTGCTGGCGGCGCATCAGGAAATCCAGAAGCTGGGATTATTGCAGCCACCGGGCAAGCTCAGTTTTGACATGATCCACGATGCCGTCCTGAATGTCGCGCGTTATGATGTCTTTAAGCTCAACGAAGCGATGCTGGCCGGCGATGTCGCCAGACTGGTGCGCATGCTTGATGGTTTAAAAGGCGAGGGTGAAGCCTTGCCTCTGGTGCTGTGGGCGGTGGCCGAAGAGCTGCGTACTTTGCTGAAACTTAAATCCGGCCTAGCGCAGGGACGCCCCTTAGGGGTGATGCTGAAAGAATACCGGATCTGGGGTCCAAAGGAAAAACTCATGGAGCCGGCGTTACGGCGCGTGAGTTTGCCGACCTTGCAAACGGCGCTGCAAGAGGCTGCGCAAGTCGATAAAATGGTCAAGGGTTTGCGTGCCAAAGCCTTTGCCGGCGACCCCTGGGATGCACTGCTGCAATTAGGTTTGCGCGTAGCGCGTGCTTAGCTGAGCGTCTGAACCGGGCTTCTTTCATCGCCTGGTAAAGGGCATGATTGCATTCTTACATTAAACCTGGCATTGAAGTGACAGGGGGGGGCGATTAGCCCCTCGTTGCTGTGCCTTCATTACTCATTACGCAGCTCATTTTGCAGCCCAATGCCGCGTAATACACAGATACACGGTGGAGTCAGTGTTTGCAACACGCCGCCGTTGGCGTTATTGGCAACATCGGTTACAACAACAGTTAAAACATTAGTAGATAGTCCGGCAGAAAATTCAATTGAAAATTCAGCGGACGCAAACATGGACATCAGTATGGATATCAAACAGTATATGAACCAGCTAGGCACGCGCGCCCGCACTGCATCGCGCGCCATGGCCAAAGCCGATACCGCAAGCAAAAATCTCGCCTTGTCGCTGATTGCCGCCGCTATTCGCCGCGAAGCCGCAGCCCTGCGCGCCGCCAATGAATTAGACCTG
>JBBQNW010000209.1:0-3643 GCA_038330335.1 Burkholderiales bacterium
GGTAAAGGCAAGCATGCCGCGCCGCTGATTTACGGCAAAGATCAAACGGCGCGGCTGCCGCGCATTCCCGCACAAGCGGGAATGCGCGGGCTAGAAATTTTGACCCTGGCCCGCGCTTAGCCTGAACTTACTCCAACTTAGCCTGCACTTAGCCTGAGTTTAGTCAGGCCCAAGTCAGGTCCCACACACCATGTCAGGCTCCGGCCCTGAGACCGGACATCCGCTGATTCTCTTGTAGCTTGTAGTACTGGTGGATTGGCTGGCTTCAGCCGATGCTTAGCTGGTTTAGCAGGCCAGCTGAATATCTTTAATAATCTGATAGCACTCGCAGGACACTGATTCCAGCCCGGTATGATCCAGAATCTTGATCTCACCACGGGCGTAACTAATCAGATGCTGTCGTTGCAGCGCGCAGGCCGCCTTGGTGACGCCGACCCGGCGCACCCCAAGCGCATGCGCGATGGTTTCGTGGGTCAAATGAAAAGTGCTTGATTGCAGATGGTCTCTGGTGGTCAGCAGTAAACGGGCCAGGCGTGCCTCCAGCATGTGGAACTTACTGCAGACCGCGATCTGTATGGTCTGCGCTAATGAGCGGTTGATATATTCAATCAGTGAAAATTGCAGCAAGGGACTCTTCTGCACTTCTGCCAGCAATACCGCAGAGCTGATTTTTATGGCGCTGCCGGCAGCCTGAACTACCGCATGGACATACGATTTTTCTATTCCCAAGGTGGCCGAAATCCCGACCACGCCCTCGCTTCCGATCAGCCCCACTTCCAGGCTGGTACGAATATTGAGTATGCCCAATAAAGAAATAAGGCAGGTTTCCGGAAAATAGATGTCGTTGACTTTTTCCCCGGGAGTGTAAAGCACGTCACCATAAGAAAAATAGACGCGCTCGCAGTTGTTGGCAACGCGTGCCACCCCTTCTGCTGACAAACTCGCAAGCAAACTATTGAGTAGCGGTAGGGGTAGACGTAACGGCTCCTGTGTCAACACATTCTCCTGATTGTTGTGTAGCGATATCCGACAGGCCCGACTTTTTTTAACTGGTCGCTGACCGCCGGCCAGCGTTATGTTCAGTAGGCGTCTTGGCAATGCCTGATGCTGTGCCGCTTCTGGCCGCGTAGTTAAGGTATCTGAAATGAAGGTTTTCATCCGTACGCTACCGAACATTTCTAGCGTCGCCAGCGCGGTTCGGACCTGTGACAGACAGACCACAGATGACACAAATGGCATCACCACCACCACGCGCAGCGGGGCCGGCGAGTACGCAGCTAACTGAGCTGGGCTTCTCCGATTCCGGCAGACAATAGCAAAGCAAATTGTTTGGCCACCAGTGGCCGGCTAAACATATATCCCTGTCCTTCTTCACAGTTTTTTTCTTTTAAAAAAGCCAGCTGAGTGTGTTTCTCTACGCCCTCAGCGATGACTTTTTGTTTCAAACTGTTTCCCATGGCGATAATCGCGCTGACAATCACGCCGTTGTCAGTCGTCGAGCCGATATCTTGTACAAAGGATTGATCGATCTTCAGTACATCGATAGGAAATTGGTTCAGGTAGCTCAGGCTAGAATACCCGGTACCGAAATCGTCCACCGCTATTTGCACCCCCATTTTTTTTAGCTGATGCAAGATGTCGGCACTTGCTTTGGCATCACGCATCAAAACACTTTCGGTAATTTCCAGTTGCAGGCAAGCGGCGGCTAATCCTGTGTCTTCCAGTACGCTGCGCACAAACGCAACAAAATCGATGCCGCGAAATTCAAGTGCCGAAATATTTACGGCAATCGAGCCAATGCCCAGTCCGTCATCGAACCACTGCTTGGCCTGAGTGCAGGCCTCAAGCAACACCCAGCGGCCAATCGGAACAATCATGCCGCACTCTTCTGCGATGCTCACAAACCGGCCGGGCAATACCTTGCCCCACTGCGGATGCATCCAGCGCAATAATGCCTCGGCTCCGGTGATGGCGCCGGTATCAAGATTGATCTTGGGCTGGTAATATAAGACAAACTCCTTACGCGCCACGGCAAGCCGCAGGTGCGCTTCAATAAGCTGTCGCTCGACCGCCCGGACATTCATTTCTTGTTTGAAAAACTGGTAATTATTCCGGCCTTTTGCTTTTGCCTGATACATCGCGGTATCGGCATTTTGTATCAGTGTTTCGGCAGTGTCGCCGTCGGCCGGATAAACACTGATACCGATACTGGTCGTCACGTTCAGATAGTTTTGCGATATTTTATGGGCCTGTGCCAGCGACGCCAGAATTTTGTCGGCAGTCAGCGAGGCGTCATAGGGCGACTGATCTTCGGTCACCAAAATCACAAATTCATCACCACCCTGGCGACTGACGGTATCGGAACCACGGACACAGGCGCACAGACGTTCGGTCACCGATTGCAGCAACTTGTCGCCAATGGCATGCCCGAGTGAATCGTTGATATGCTTAAAATTATCCAGATCTAAAAACAGCAGCGCCAGATGCGTACCCCGCCGCTTTGCCAGGCTAATGGCCTGCTCGATACGGTCATTGAGCAGCACGCGGTTAGGCAAATTGGTTAAAAAATCATGCTGCGCCAGATGCGACATTTTTACCGCCATTGCCTGCGCTGCCGTCACATCGTGAAACACCATCACCGCGCCGGTGAGCTTGCCGCTGGAATCATGAATAGGTGAGGTGGAATCTTCGATCGCAACCTCGCCCCCGTCGCGCCGGATTAAGGACGTACCCGGCGCCAGTACCGCGGCCTGATTCTGTTCCAGCACCTGATACACCGGATTTCTTTTGGGGCCGCGTGTGACGCTGTCAATCATCGGCATGACCAGACTGATGGCCTGGCCACGCGCCTGGTCCCGGCTCCATTGCGTCATGCGTTCTGCTGCCAGATTCAGATAATCGACCTTACCCGCCATATCCGTCCCAATGACTGCATCGCTGATCGAGTTCAGGGTGATTTCAGCGCGGGCTTTTTCTACGTAGGCCAGTTCTTCCACCGCTTTACGCTGAATAATGTTACGCAGAGATTGCGGCACCAGATAACTGGCAAAATGGCCTTTGGATAAATACCCCTGTGAACCAGCGGCGACGGCCTGTGTGGCCAGCGCCTCTTCTGCCACACGCTCGGCGTCACATAAAGTTAAGATCGGCGTCTGCGGCACGGCCACATACAGGGCCTCAAAGGTGGCGATACCCTGACTATCAGGCAGGCACAAATCAACCAGGACGGCATCAATCTCTGCGGTTTGCAAACGCGCTAAACCGGCCTGTAATGTTGCCACCACGACGACCTCATAAGGGCCATCTTTTGCTTTGCCAAGGACGTTTTCCAACATCGCAGCATCTGCCGCCTTGTCTGTAATAATAAGAATTCGATTTACCATGACAGACATGTCCCCTGTAGTACAAAAATATCACGGAAGTCGCTGCCACTGGCGCCACGGCCGGTATCGCAAAGCAAGGCTCTTCAGCATTATTCAGCATTATTCAGTGTTATTCCGTGCGCCGATTCAACTACGAAGTGCAACAAAGATAAAAATGGAAGAAAGGCTAGATGCGGTAGCATTCGAGTCTTTTGACCAGCCAGTCGAAAGTTGCCGAATATGCGCTACACACACCTAAGCCAAGACGAACGATACCAAAT
>JBBQNW010000210.1:0-3528 GCA_038330335.1 Burkholderiales bacterium
AATGCGCGGGAAGTAACTAGAGAAATCGGTGGTTCCGAGCGGATGACGGATATCTGCCAACACTTCCATACCAAGCGCTTTTCCTGCACTTTGAAAGCCCCGTGCCATTTCATGGCCATACGCGTAATCGGCGGTCAGAAAGACCACGCGCTTACCCATCTTAGGAATAGCATACCTGGCGACCGCGCCGGCTGTCATGTGCGGATTCAGGCATTCGTGGAAGGTATAGTTACTCCAGTCCTTCGCTTCGTTGATGGTGTCAGACTGGCTGATCGAATTAAAAATCACCTGACGCTGCTTAGTAACATTATTGACCGACAGTTGTACTGCCGCCGAGACCGAGCCGACGATGAAATTTGCCTTGTCCTTGTCGATCAGTTCGATGGTGCGGGTGGCCGCTTCTTGCGGATTTAGTTTGTCGTCCCGTATCAGCAGTTCGGCCTTACGACCATTTAAACCGCCAGCATCATTGAATTCTTTGATGGCCAGTTCGGCACCGCGAACAACCGCCTGCGCTTCTGCGGCAAAGGCGCCGGTGAGCGGGACTGGAAAACCGACGCGTATCGGTTCTGCCTGGGCGTAGACCAGACTGGGAAATGCCATTCCGGCGGCCGTAATCGAACCACCTGCGGCCAGGGTTTTCAGTGCTTGACGACGTGTTTTGTTAAAAATTGGGTTATCCATTTTGACTCCTCCAGATAAAAATAAACTCTTTGATGTAACAAGTAATTTGTTTTTATGATTATTTTTTTGATTGACGGAGAGCTAAACCATCGGCGTGGTTTTTATGTTTTTATGAAATACCGACCCGGTCAACATAATCTTAATTTATGCGAAATAGTGTATTCGACAGACTGATCATAGTACATTATTTACCCGTTGGTAAATATATTCTTGAATATATTTATCCCCCGTCGTTATGCACATGCATGGCGTGGACATCCGGATGGCGTCTCGTCAATGTCGCGCTTCAAGGGATTATTATTCAGGGCCATGACGCCGTCAGCACGGCAGCTATTTCGCTCTGATAAGGTATTTTTTTGACGTTATCAACATGAGATAAGCACAGCGATTTTGCCGGCGATTCTATTTTTGATGTCTAGCGGTGAGCGCGATGACGGCCGACTATGGTTGACAAAATTCCGTAATTTTCAGCGCCACCCAAGCACCATCATCAAGCGGTAAATCATGACCGGCTGTGGGGTGCAGCGCCAGAGCGCATCCCCACTTTTGGGCGATATTTAATGAACACTGCGGGTTGACCAACTGATCTTGCGCGCCGGCGAGCAGTAATACCGGCATTGGTGGTGGGTGACGCGCGGCCCGGTAGCGTATCGCCGCCAGCAATTGGCGCAGGATATTGGCGCGGGAAATCGGGCATGCGTGCGCATAGCCTACCCATTGTTGTAGCAGGGCCGGTGCTTGTGCCGTCGCACTTTGCTTGCTGGTGAGACGCAGTATCAGGCTTTCACGCTGTGCTGTGGAGCCGTGCAACAGTGCTGTAATCAAAGCCGGATAATTGGATGGCCGCAAGCGCTGGTAAAACGGGTTGTACGGCGCCAGGCTGGTATTGATCAGCACCATGTTGTCGATTTCATCCGGATAGCGCTGACTCCAGTCCACCGCTACCATGGCGCCCAGCGATAAGGCCAGCACCCGATAAGGTGGCCGGTAACCGCGTTGACTGAGCTGATGGCGGCAATGATCTGCCATCTCTTCTACACTGCGCATACTGGCTTGCGCATGCAGGTTGCCATTGCCGGGAAAATCCAGCGTCACCAGTTGTGCGGCCCCGATGGCCGCTTGAAACTGTGCCGGAAACTCACCCCAGTGGCGCGCTTCGCGCATTAGGCCACGTAACAGCACCCAGGTCGTCATGGCCGGTACCAGCGCGCAACCGCGCGTTCTTGCAGGCGGCAGCGGGTCGGGCCGGTGGCCAGCCAGTTGTCGTGGCCATAGGTGGCGCGCAGCAAAAAATCCAGCCATACCGTGTGGCCGCGCAAAACGCGTTGCAGGCGATGTTGTGCGGTGGGGTTGAACATGCCGTGCCGTGAAAATAGCTGGCGCGGATTTTTCTTCACCCACAGCCATGAGCCCATTTCCAGCGTCAACGGTAAAAAGCTGCGGTTTGGATGGTGTAGCGATTGCAGATACAGGTAATCCCAGATGTCGCCGTGGGTGCGGTATTGCAGGCTTTGCGGCTCAAACAGGTAATTGTGATTCGGGTGGGTTTGCTGAAACAGTTCTTCCAAGGCCAGGATGTCGGCCAGATGGGCGATCGGGTGCACGCTATGGGCATGGGGAAACCAGACCCGGTCACGTAAGCCAAAGCCGGAGTGGCAATCGACTGCAATGCTAAAAGGGCGCGCTAGCAATTCTGTCTGCACAACCCGGCACAAGGCCTGATTTTCGATTTCCATCTCGGCACCGGCGACCCCGCGATACCATGGCAGACGCGGGCTGATGCGGTGGCCTCCCAGTAAAAAAGGCACCTTGCCAGCGGCCTCTACCGGGGCATTGCGCATCAGATCGACGCCTTGGGGATTGCAGCGGGTCGATTGTGCCATGCCACCGGGATTCATCAAAGGCATAAACACCAGCCGTACTTCTTGCAACATCTGATGCAGGCTCTTATCCCAGGCTAAACGCGTAATCAGGCCGCGCAAAAAACACAGCAAGACCTGGGTGCCGATACGCTCCAGGCCATGAATGCCGCCAAAAAAGCCGATCGCAGGTAAGGCCGGGTCGGGGTTGCCCAAGGCCAGGTGATATACCGGAAAATGCTGCTGGCCTGCGCTGACCTCACAGGCCACCTCTGCTTCCAGATGGCCGCGGCCTAGCTTGATCAGGCGTTCTAATTCTCTTAATTCGGGCAGAGTGTGCATGGAGATGGCAGGGAAAATAGAACTCAGCCATGCTAGTGGAGTCGTGCGCGGAAAGCAAGATGAATGCGCCTTTATGCATACCTCAAGATACCCGCACCCTTCCTGGCCGCTGCTTCACTTAACCCGGCGTAGTCCACGCAATCATGAGAAAATTGCCTCCTGTGCATTTGCCTGTGCATCTGCCTATGCTGCTTTTGTTTTTTTACCGGGGAATACCTTCATGTCGAAAATCTCTTCTGTCCTAGTGGCGATGTCGTTGGCCGCATCAGGCTTGCTGGCCGGCTGTTCTGCATTGGTGTATGACATGCAGCAAGATACCGCGCTGAACGCCTGCGAAAAAATCGTCGACTGGAATGAGCGGAGCAGCTGTCGAAAGCAGCATCAAAAGACCTATGAAGAATATGAAAAACAGCGCAAAGATATTCTGAAGAAGGGCAGCGAGAAATAACTCAGATGCTGGCGGCTGGCGCTTGGCGCTTCAATACAAAGTGATGCCGGCAGCAAGTTAAAATCAGGCAACGGTCGCCAGGGTTAATACCGCTTGCCGTAAGCCGGCGTGTACAGCGCTGACTTCTGCCGGCTGGGTATTTTTGTGTAAGCGAAACAGCATCAAGCCTTCGACTTGCGCCACGATAAGAATGGC
>JBBQNW010000211.1:0-3419 GCA_038330335.1 Burkholderiales bacterium
TGCCAGTCACCGAAAATGCCGTACAGTCTTTCCAGATAAGTCAGTGCCGCATCGGTAGAATCAAGGACACCACGTCGGTCATCCTTAAACATAGTTTGTTTGAGGTTGAAATCACGCCCGGTTGCAGCCATAAATTGCCACATGCCTGAAGCGTTTGCGCTCGAGATGGCTTGCGGGTTGAAGGCAGATTCGATAAAAGGAAGCAGCGCTAACTCGGTTGGCATGCCGCGTTTTTCTAATTCTTCTACGACATGAAACAGGTAACGTGAACCGCGTTGCACGGTTCTTTGTATGTATTCAGTGCGCGTGCTGTACCAATTGAGCTGGTTGGCGACGATTTGATTATCCAGATCGGGAATCGCATAACCACTGCGGATGCGCGACCACAGATCAGTCTCAAGAATGGACAACTGTATTGAGGGCAGTTGTGCCGTCGTGGCATTCGTTGCGTTATTCAGCGCGCTATTGAGTGAGTTATTGAGTGAATTATTGAGTGTGTCATTGCTTGTCGCATTCAGGCTGGCGCTGAAGTTACTGCTGGTCTCATTACTGGCTAATGTGCTCAGTGAGTTCGACAGTTGGAGTGAGGATTGCTCGCCGGCGGTGCCCGCCTGAGTAATTTGCGGCGCGAACCACAATAGCAGGGCAGAAGCAATAACAGGAGAAATACGGTGTCGAAATCGTTTCATAGGCGATAGAAATTTGATGGTGCAATCATCGAAAAGATGGGGATCGTAACAGTGTACGCAAGCGCCGTTTCCAGCGTCAAGAACTATGTCAGCATTGTTACAAGAAACGCTGGAACGGACTGGGGATATTGTTAATGGGAAAGTAAACTCTGGTGTCGCTGTTGATAAACTGCTATTTTTTTCGCCAAAAGGTTTTTTTACCTTATTTAATGCTTGTCATTGCCATTTTCCTTGTATAGCAACTTTTCCTGATGATTATGTCGATTGCCGCACATAACGCAATATCTCTGCACTGGCATTTGGTGCCAGACAATCGATCACGATGCGCTCAGGAATTGAGCGTAACCAGGTGAGTTGACGTTTGGCCAGCTGCCGGGTGGCAATCACGCCGAGTTCCCGCATCTCTGCATAACTGCATGTGCCATCCAGGTGTTCCCATGCCTGGCGATAGCCGACACAACGCATAGCCGGTAAATCCGGATGCAAGTCGCTGCGTTGACGTAAAGTTTTGACTTCCTCTAAAAAACCTTGATCCAACATCAGATCGAAGCGACGGGCTATGCGCTGATGTAACACACTACGATCAGATGGTTCCAGCGACAGCGATAACATCTCAAACGGCGCTGCCTTTTTGACCTGCTGTGCCAGCAAGGCGGACATGGGCTGGCCGGTAATCGTGATGATCTCCAGGGCGCGCTGTATGCGTTGACTATCGTTCGGTTGAAGCCTGGCGGCGGTAACCGGGTCCAGACTATGCAGCCGGGCGTGCAGGCTGGGTACGCCTGATAGGGCGGCTTCAGCATCCAGCGCGGCGCGAATGGCCGGGTCGGCCTGTGGCAGCTCATCCAGGCCGTTCATCAGCGCTTTGAAATACATCATAGTGCCGCCGACCAACACCGGGAGCTTGCCTCTGGCCTGTATTTCACGCACCAGCTTTTTTGTGTCGATTAAAAACTGTGCGACCGAATAGGCCTCGGCCGGATCGATGATATTGATCAGGTGATGCGGTGCTGCGGCTAACTCCTCTGCGCTGGGTTTGGCGGTGCCGATATCCATATCGCGGTAGACCAGCGCCGAGTCGACTGAAATAATCTCTGATGGGATGTGGCGCGCGATTTCCAGTGCTGCTGCGGTTTTACCTGAAGCAGTTGGCCCCATGATGGCAATCACTCTGGCATTTTGCGACGTTGCTGGTGTGTCTAGATCGATCATGCTGGCAATTCCATATTAATGCCGGCCTGCAGCCGACGGGTCGAGGCAAAAATCATCGTCCCCAGGCTGCTGGCGATGATTGTCATTGGGTACAAGCTACCGGCATGGACAAAAAATGCCGACCGCCAGCCCGGGTTTGCTTGCCGATATGAGCCCAGTATCGGGACTAGTATCGGGACTAGTATCGGGACCAGCATAAGTGCCAATAAAGGTGCCACTGATAGCCAGGTGCTGGCTGTGGTCATGTGCAAGACATTATCTTCCGGGGGGGAAGCGTCGCTGACGATCGCACGCGCGATGATGAGCGCCGGGCAGCAGCCCAGCGCCTGTAAAAGACGGGCGGCGATCTGCACACCACCAAAACCAATCACGAACGAAGATAAAGTTAATTGTGCGGTGGCTGCCACTACCCCAAAACCACTGGCTAGACCGGGCAGCGGGGCCAGGTATGCATCCGTCAATAATGCTTGCAGCATCAGAAATGCCGTAATCAGGAGAAACAACGGGGCGGTGCGAAACGCACTGATAGCGTGAATTGCTTGGGTCATAGGAAAATAGGGGGCTAAGTTATTGACCGCGCAGGAACATCCTGTCGAGGTCATTGAGGCCAAGTTGCACCCAGGTTGGCCGGCCATGGTTACATTGATCGGCTCTTTCAGTTTGTTCCATCTGCCGCAATAAAGCGTTCATTTCCGGTATCGTCAGGTTGCGGTTGGCGCGCACGGCGGTGTGGCAAGCCAGTGTGCCTAACAACTCGTTGCGGCGGTCGATCAGCACTCGGGAACCGCCGAATTCGCGCACTTCGCGCAAGACATCTCGCGCCAGGGTTTGTGCATCGGCATTTTTCAGTAATGCCGGGACCGCGCGCACGGCCAGCGTCGTCGGCGAGATCGCCGCGATATCAAATCCTAATGAATGCAAGACGGCCTTATTTTCTTCCGCGGTCGCCACTTCGATGGTATCGGCGTAAAAAGTAATCGGAATGAGTAAAGCCTGGACCGCCATGGCATTGTCATTAAGTGCGTTTTTTAACTGTTCGTACAGGATGCGTTCATGCGCGGCGTGCATGTCTACCAAAATTAGTCCCTTGATGTTTTGCGCCAGTACGTAGACACCGTGTAACTGTGCCAGCGCAAAGCCGAGAGGATAGTCTTCATTTGGCATGGCTTGCAGAGACGGGAAAACGTTAGCAAGGCCGTTGCCGGGAACATTCAATGGCCCGGGTTCTGACGCCAGCCCCGACGCAAACAGCGCACCATAATTTCCTGTAGATTGGGCAATTCCGTTAGTATCAGCACGTAGCTGCTGAGCGCCGTTGCGGTAATCTGGGTAGTTGCCAGTTCCGGCCTGGCCGGGTAAGGGGGTAGCAAATTGTGCGGAAAAGCTGGTTTGTTCACCATTCATCCAAGGCATTTTTCCTGGCTCGCCTAAGCCCGCGGTGGCCGGTGCCGGTACAGTGCCAAATGCGGTTGCTGAGGTCTGCGCCAATGCCCGGTTCACCGCATGAAATACAAACTG
>JBBQNW010000212.1:0-3304 GCA_038330335.1 Burkholderiales bacterium
GGCCGCAACAGCAGAGCAGCAAGAAATTCTGGCACGCCGCTTTGCCCAAAAACTGGTGCTCGCCATGCAAGCCTTGCTGATGCAGGAACAGGCTCCGGCAGCGCATGCCGAAGCCTTTATCCGCAGCCGTACCGATGCCGGCTGCGGGCGTATCTACGGCACCCTGAGCGCCGCGACCGACAGTCAGGTGCAACAACAAATCATCGCGCGTGCGCTCGTACTCTGACGGCAGCGAAGCATTAACTGTCCCGGCTGACCGGGGCAGTTAATCGCACCAGTGCAGGCACCCACGACGCACTACATCATCACCACCCGGCGCATCTGCTGCGCTATAAATGACAAACTGGCGAGCGTCATCACGGCGCACACGGCCAGCGCGATGCCTATCGAGATCATGCCGACGGCCTCGCCCTTGAGAATGTGATTCATCATCACGTTTTGCGCTACCACGGGAGCCCATTGAAACCATGCCGGCTCGCGTCCGGTATTGAACATCAACAGCATGGGCGCCATCGGCACTGCCATACTTAATATCTGGTTGCGCACCTGCGCCTCTTTAAAGCTCTTGCAGGTCAGGGCAATGGCGACCTGTAGCGCCGACAGGCTCGCTGCCAGCGGTAATAAGACCAGTAAAAAACGCAGGGCATCATGCAGGCCAAACTGAAATTCGGCACGTAAGGCCTCGTTGCGAATCAGCCACTGGGAAGGAAAAAAACTCAGCACCGTCAGCAGCACCACCAGCATGCTGACGGTTGCCACTGCGGCCCACTTGCCGACGGCCAGTTGCCAGCCCGAGACCGGGTTCATCATCAACGGCTCCAGAGAACCGCGCTCGCGCTCGCCGGCCGTGGTGTCGATGGCGGCAAACATACCGCCGATTACGATCGCCATAATTAGCGCCATCGGCAGCATGCCGGTAAAGGTCACTTTGCGCTCGTCGGGCAAACTCAGATGGCGCTCTTTCACCTCCAGCAGTTGCAACATCTCTGGTGCGACACCCCGCATCATCAGGTTGAGCGCGGCCATTTCCTGAATATAGTTATCCAATAGCCGGTTCAGCGGCGCCAGACCCAGTTGTGCCTGCCGGTTCGAAGTATCGAACACCATTTCCAGCGTCACCTTCTGGCCTTGCGCCAATTGCGTATCAAAATTTTCCGGTACCAGCAGCACCGGCTGCGTCAACTCTTTATTGCGCAATTTCTCTTCATAGTCCTTGGGTGCTGCCAGCACCTGATAACCCTGGCGCAGGATAAAATTTTCCAGCCCCGGCGCCTGCTGGATATTCACCGCCAGCACCGTGCGCTTCACCTCTTGCGACTCGACCTGTGACATGACTTCCGACACGATCAGAAGCAATAAAGGGACAAACAGCAGCGCGCTTAACAACACCATCAGCAAAGTGCGCCGGTCACGCATGGCGTCGCTGATTTCTTTACGGTAGATCACAAAAATAGCATTCATCCGGCGCTCCCTTGCTTGGCCTGCGGGCCGGTAGTCGCTTGTAAAAAAGCCAGCTTCACAAACGCGTCTTCAAAATCACTCTCGCCGGCCTGTTGCAGTAACTCCTCGACGGTGCCGCTGGCGACGGTTTTACCGCGCGCCACGATCACCACCGAATCACACAGACGTTCAACTTCTTGCATAATATGGGTAGAAAAAATAATACATTTACTACCGCCTTCGGCCGATCTGAGCCAGCGTAAAAATTCCCGCAAGGCACGTGTGGCGACCACATCAAGACCATTGGTGGGTTCATCGAGAATGATATTTTTTGGGTCATGAATCAAGGCGCGTGCCAGAGCTATTTTCATTTTTTCGCCCTGGCTGAAACCTTCGGTACGGCGGTCCAGCAGCTCGGTCAAGCCCAGCCAGTACGCCAACTGCGCGGTACGCTGTTCAATCAGACCACGCTCCATACCATGCAGGCTGCCGTAGTACCGGATGTTTTCCCTTGCCGTCAGCCGCGGGTAAAGCCCGCGCGCATCCGACAACACGCCCATGCGCGATTGCGTCAATTGCTGACCGGCTGTGAGACTGACATTGTCCACGGTAATCTTCCCTTTATCGGGGCTTAGCAAAGAGGCGACCATGCGCAAGCTGGTAGTCTTGCCCGCGCCGTTGGCTCCGAGCAAACCGAGGATGGCGCCGTCGGCAGCATGAAAACTCACACCATCGACTGCCTTGACTACCTGTTGCCCGCGCTGGTCTAAGCCACCCAAGCCACCCAAGCCAACTAAACCAGCCAAGCCGCCGAAGCCAAAACGCGACTTAGCGACCGTAACGAACTCTTTATGCAAGTCCTCGACGATGATCATGGTTTTGCCCCGTTCTGGATTAGCGCTATCGGTGCTGCTGGTGACGCTGGTGACGCTGGTGATAATGTTGCTAACGGCGCTAGCCACGCCAGCGGTCTGGGGATTTGCCGCACACAGTCAGCATCCACCGCGATTGCCCCGGCATCATCGCTAGCATTGATATAGCGGTAGACCACGTCACGCACACAGCCGTGCGTCAGCAAGCCATGCCCGGCGTTGTCGATATGGATATGGCGCGCTTTATTCCCCAGCGCCTGCGCCACCGCCGCCGCATGACGGCTAGGCGTGACCGGATCGATACCGCCGCTAAGCAACAAGACCGGTGCGCGACTGACAGGAAGCGTAAAAAACCCGGCAGGAATCTGCGCCCGCGGCCATTGCTGGCAGACCTTGCCGTACATGTCGCTGGCCATGCGTTCGAACTCATCACGCGGTGGCGTCGCCGCCAGCGTGGAAGACGGCGCATAGGCCTCGCCACACCAGACGGAAAAATGCATGCCGTAGGCAATGCCGGTCGGACCGGGCAAAGCGAAAGTGCCGCTCAGAGTGAGTAGCGCAGCGAATTTTCCTTGTGCGGCTTGACTAAGCGCATACGGTAAAGCCGCCGTGGTCGCGGCGGAATATAAAGTTTTATGTACCAAACCCAGCAAGGCATCGCGACTCATGAGCAAAGACAACGGGTTACCCAGACGCGGATGAAGTACGCTAATTTGCTGCGGCATACTATTTAACAGATGTACCCAGCGCGCCGCCAGATCAGGGTAAGCCTGCTGACACCGTACGTCTTTCGCGCAGGCGGAAAAGACCCCATCCAGCGCCGCTTGCGCGTCAGCCGCCGGCAAGCGCATAGTCGGCGGCGTCACGCCGTCGAGCACCAGACGCCGCACCGACTGTGGAAACTGGCGTAAATATTCTAGCCCGGCGCGCGTCCCGTACGAGGCACCGACCAGATTGATCGCGCTATAGCCTTGCGCCAGACGCACTGCTTC
>JBBQNW010000213.1:0-3264 GCA_038330335.1 Burkholderiales bacterium
TGTACTGTGTCGCCAATCGCAACGCCCATAGGCAAACGCGCCAGGGCAATCGCCTGCTGCATGCTCGGGCTAAAAGTGCCGCTGGTGATTTCGCCTTCGCCTTGCTCGGTGATGACGGTTTGATGGGCGCGCAAGATGCCGCCTTTTTCACGCAAAATCAAGCCTAGGAACTGGGCCGTCTGGCCTTGTTCTATCAGTGCCGCTTTCCCGATGAAATCACGTTCACTGAGCAGATCGATAATCCATGCCAAACCGGCATTGAGCGGATTAATTGTTTCGTCCATGTCCTGGCCGTACAGGTTCATACCGGCTTCCAGACGCAAAGTGTCGCGCGCGCCCAGACCGGCTGGCTTGACGCCGACGGCAAGCAAGGCGTCCCACAAGGCATTGACCTGGTCTGCCGCCAGCGCAATTTCAAAACCATCTTCGCCGGTGTAACCAGTGCGCGCCACCATCACTTCGCCAAAGGCCGTATCGGCAACAATGACGGCATTAAACGGTTTGATCTCACTACTGGCCGCTTTCGTTTCCGGTAGCACTTCCCAGGCTTTAGCACGGGCATTTGGCCCTTGTAGCGCAACCAGGGCAAATGCATTCGCACCGTCGCGACGCTGGGTAACGGTAATGCCACTACCAGTTGCCACATTGTGCGCCGCTATCCAGGCCACGTCTTTCTCGGCAGTACCGGCATTCACCACCAAGCGGAACCAATTTTCGTTAAAGAAGTAAATGATCAGATCATCAATCACTACGCCTTCTGGCCGGAGCATGCAGGAATACAACGCTTTACCAGAGACTTGTAATTTATCAACGTTATTGGCAACCAGGCCACGCAAAAAGCCGCGCACATTCTCGCCGCGCAAATCGACGACGCACATGTGAGAGACGTCAAACATACCGCAATCGGTACGCACGGCGTGATGTTCTTCAATTTGTGAGCCGTAGTTGACAGGCATATCCCAACCGCCGAAATCAACCATCTTGGCACCAGCGGCACGATGGGCAGCGTTGAGGGGAGTTGCTTTAAGTGTTGTCGCAGTGTGCGTCATGAGAACCTCGTTACCAGAATAAAAGGGACGAAAAACCACAGGCGCCGGACTTAAGCTTGCACTTAAATGCGTCACATGCGATCAAATCGCTGCCCCTCTGTCCTGATACCTGAGAGATTACGGAAATACAGCCTCCGTGCGCACCTTCGGTGGGTAGTTCGACCTCGATGGTCGCTACCGCTCTCCAGAGTTGGGGGCACTGCTGCCCCCGATTAACCGGTCCTTTTGCCTGAGAGTTTGTCGGGTGTTAGCCCCTTCGGCGGCAGTAAATCTCTGCGCTCTCCCGATTAAGTGGCGCGATTATATCGCCGATAAGGCCGATTGTGAATGACAAGCTCGAAAATTCAGCGCCTGAAACACGCAATGAACAAATTGGCAATTGTGCAGAGAATGATCGCATCAGCGGCCAAAGTGACCAAAAAGACAATAATGCGAATAGAAAATTCATTTCACATTAGCAAGGTTTCGGCATGACTTTAGCCATGCTTTAGTCATGCTTTAGTCATGTCTTAGCACCCGATTCGCAATCGTCGTCAGCGGCGATTTGTTCGCCAACAACATAAAAGACGGTCCTGAAGTTATTCTTGCTCGTAATCAATTATGTGCATTTAAAGATTTGCACCCGAGATAGAAATCGAATAAATTGGCGTGTTACCATGTTAATAATTCACCCATACCACCCATACGCCAGATTTTTCGATATTCAGCCATTCATGCTATTTAGTCGCGACAACAAATCCAGTTCGAACGCGGATCTTTTTCCGCTGACCGACACCCTGATGGCTTTTGACGACACCGTGTCGGCGCAACCCGATCTGCACAGACGTAAGTCTGAGCTGATGACGGCGCCCGTCAAACGTAGCATGACCGAAAAATGGATCATGACCGGCGCGCTGATGAGTCTGTACCTGCTGGCAATGCTGGTTTTTTTCCAAATGGATTTGGCGCAACAATCCACCCTGTTTGCCGTCGCCGGCATGATCGTCGCCGGCATGTCTGTTTTCTTTGTCATTTTCAAGACTAAAATCAATCTGCACCTGCAAGAAAAACGTTTAAAACTGCCGATTGTTACGACCGCTTTTATTGGCATGCTGGTGGTGTTTTATCTGGATCCGGCGACCCAGATTATTTTTACCCCATTTGCATTTATTGCCATTACTTATGGCATGTACCGCTTATCCACCCGGACCTTAGGCTTTCTGGTGGCCGGCGTCTTGCTTGCAAGTGCCTTCGTTATCAATTTACATTATCAGCAATGGCACAACCTGGCCTTGTTAAAACTCGAAGCCATGCATTGGCTGGTGCTGGCCATAGCGCTGCCGGCATTTGTATTCCAGATCGGCAAAGTACAGCATCTGCACCGCGTCTTACACAAAGCCAGCCGGAAAATTAAATACATTCAGGCCGATGCCAAGCGCGACGTCCTGATCGATTGTTATAACCGCCGCTACATGGTGGCCGCCTTAGAACAACAAAAACAGCTGGCCGACGAAAACATTACACCGCTGTGCCTGGCGGTGATTGACCTGGATCATTTCAAAAAAATCAATGATGAGTTCGGCCACCTCGGCGGCGATGAAGTATTAAGGACATTTTCTAAAATCGCGCAAGACAATGTCCGCGCCGGCGATATTTTTGGCCGTTATGGCGGCGAAGAGTTTTTACTGATCTTCCCCGACACATCCTTGCTGCCGGCATTGAATACCTCAGAACGGATACGCGGCGAAGTCGAAGGCTACTCCTGGGGCGGTGGGCTGCAGCGCAGGGTGTCGGTATCCATCGGCGTCACCCAATACATACCAGGCGAATCGGTGCTTGAACTATTTTCCCGCGCCGACACCGCCATGTACCTCGCTAAACAAGGCGGGCGCAACCAGGTTGTGGTGGAAGAGCCTGTGCTGGCGTCCGGCGAAGAAGAAGTTTTTCCTCAGTGACAGCATGACCTGTCTGACGGGATGCCCGGGTAAGACCCCCGCAATCGACGCCAATGGCTAAGCCAATTGGCATCGCAGAATAAAATCGTTCAGTCGGTTTCCGTTACGCTCAACTGAGCTATCTCAACTGAACTATCTTAACTGAACGATCTCAGTTGAGATAAATATCGCGCTTAATCTGCTGCAATTGCTGCTCAAACCTGAAATTCCAGCGCCGCAGATCTTCAAATTCGCTATACGTCCGGCGCAAAAATTCGCGCAACTCCTGCCTCTCTTGTTCG
>JBBQNW010000214.1:0-3204 GCA_038330335.1 Burkholderiales bacterium
CCCGGGTCGTGCCGGTCGGCCAGGTATCCGACGCGCAAAAGCGCGACTTCACGCTGGTACTCAAAGGGATGATCGCGCTGTCGCGCATGCAGTTTCCAAGTGGCACCTTGTCACCGGTATTAGATACGGTGGCGCGCGCGCCGATGTGGGCCGAAGGCATTAATTACGGCCATGGCACTGGCCACGGCGTCGGTTACTTTTTGAATGTACATGAAGGCCCGCAATCGATCTCTTGCTACACCATGACAGAGCCGCATACGGCAATGGAAGTGGGCATGATCACCTCAAACGAACCGGGAATTTATCGTCCCGGGCAATGGGGCGTCAGAATAGAAAACCTGATGTTGTGCGTGCCGGCACAGACCAGCCAGTTTGGTGAGTTCCTGCAATTTGAAACACTGACACTATGCCCTATCGACACCCGCTGCCTCCATCAGGAACTGATGCGCGAGGATGAACTGGCATGGCTCAATGACTATCACGCCATGGTATTACAACGACTGGCGCCAAAGGTCAGCGCTGGCGCCAAGCTTTGGCTGGAAAGCAGAACCGCGCCAATCGGCAAGTAAGCCCGGCGCTGGGTGCCAGCTAACAAACATCAAAAACCATCGATTGAACACCTACGATGGTTTTTGATGGCACTGTTCTGCGTCAAAAATACGCCCCAAAGTCCAGTCAAAGAAGACATCATGCTGCGGCTGCAAGCGGTCGCTAATTTTTCAGCAAAAAGCCTCTGAGCGCCAGATTCATCTGCGCTACCTGAATTTCCATCTCTTCAAAAATAAAACCGACCCGGTCAAACTCGGCTTGTTTTCCTTTTAGCTCCAGAGCCTTCGCTAAATCCTCTACCGGTGCGGCACGAAAACTACCGACCAAGCCTTTTAAGGTATGCGCAGAACGATACAATAAGGGCGCATTACCCTGAGCGATAGCATCTTTTATTTCTTGCATGTGCCGCGCACTATCGGCCAAAAATAAAGGTGTCATGATTTGCAGAATTTCGATGTCGGCATGCAATAAAGCCTCTTGATAATCGAATTGCCCACGGCTGGCATCGTGCATACGGCGCGCCTTAATGATATGGTTATTGGTGTTGCGCTGGTCGACACCGGTTTGTTCATGCGCCCGCTGCGTATACGCCTGAAGCAATTCTTTTAACTGCTCGGGCTTGACCGGTTTAGGCAGAAAATGATCCATCCCGGCACTCAGACACAGCGCTTTATCCGACGCCATGACATTGGCAGTCATGGCAATAATCGGCACGGGGGCGATGGCTTTACCATTGTCGGCACCGGCTTCCCACTTTCGAATCATCTGTGTTGCCTCAACCCCACCCATCTCCGGCATTTGCATATCCATCAAAATGACGTCGTATTGCCGGCTCTGAAATTTCTCTAGCGCAATTTTTCCATTGTCAGCGACATCGACGCGATGCCCCCATTTCTGCAGCAAGGACAGCGCAAACTTTTGATTCACCAGATTATCTTCCGCCACAAGAATCGTCAGTGCATTGACATCAGCATAAGCCGCAGGCCGGTTCTCATCAACGTAATACACGGCCCTGTTGGCTTGCCCGGTAAGTACGGCCTCGATTGAGAGTTTTAACTCTTGCTGACTGATAGGTTTTTTCAGGTAAGCGTCGATCCCAATCTCTTTGCAACGCTGCGCGTCATCATTCGCACTCGCCGACGACAGCATCAGCATTTTCACGGCAGAAAAATCATGGCTCTTTTTGATCTGACTAGCCAGTTCAAAGCCATCCACCTCTGGCATACAGGCATCAAGCAAAATCAGATCAAACCGATGCCCGTCGGCCAGCGCTTCCTCCATTTTTTGCAATGCAGCACTGGCGCAACCGGCCTGGGTGGTCTGCATTTGCCAGCGCTGGAGGGTATCGGAAAAGAACTGCCGGTTAATTGCCTTATCATCCACGATTAAGACCGACAAGCCACTCAGCTGTGGCGACACCGGGTCAACTTTTTGGGCCGCGCCAAGCTTGAACGACAAGCTAAAATAAAACTCACTGCCCCGCCCGAGTTCACTTCGGAGCTGCAATCTGCCGCCCATACTTTCCACTAGCCGCGCTGAGATCGACAACCCCAAACCGGTGCCGCCATATTTTCGGGTAATCGATGCATCCGCCTGCGTAAACGGTTCAAAGATAGATGCCTGCTTCTCTTTGGCAATGCCGATGCCGTGGTCGGTCACCGAAAAATAGATCGAGGCCTGTGCCGATGCGCCTGGTAATTGCCTGACTTCGATACTGACGACACCGCCGCTGCTAAATTTAATCGCATTGCCGACCAGATTCGTCATCACCTGGCGTAATTTTCCAGGATCACCAATCAGTGTGGCCGGCAAGTGCGGGTCAATGGCATACACCAGTTCCAGACCATTTTGATGCGCTTTGAAGGATAAAGACTTCAGGGTCGACGCCAGCAGTTCCGGCAGTTGAAATTCAAGCAGTTCCAGATTGATTTTACCGGCTTCAATTTTTGAAAAATCCAGAATATCGTTAATGATGGTCAGCAGCGCATACGACGAATGTTTGACCAGTTCAAGATACTCGCGCTGGGTCGCATCCAAAGTCGTGTCCAGCGCCAGTTCTGTCATACCGATAATGCCGTTCATCGGTGTTCTGATCTCGTGGCTCATGATCGCCAAAAACTCACTCTTGGCTTTATTTGCCGATTCCGCCCCGTCTTTTGCCGTGATCAGAGCCTTCTCAAACAGCTTGCGCTCGGTAATATCACGACAGGACCCGTAAAAGCTGCCGTCTGGCAACAATGCCACATTTATTTCTACCGGCACCCATGCGCCGGATTTTTTTAATAGACGGATTTTTTCGCGCACCAGCTTATCCTGATACAAGCGGGGCAGAAAGCTGTCCCTGACAAACGGCCGGTCTTCGAGCGGCAATAAATCGTAAATCACCATGCCTAACAATTCGTTGCGGGTATACCCCAGCATTTGCACTGCCAGATCATTGACGTAGATCCAGCGTTCATCCTTACTGGCGACAAATACGGCATCGGCCGCATTATCGAGCAACATACGCTGCTTGATTTCACTCTCGCGCAAGGCGGTTTCGGCCAATCGTCTCGCGGTAATGTCCTGAAACGCGGCAACCGAACCGACGATACGGCCATTCTCAAAAATCGGTGAGGCCACGATGGACACCGGAAACAGGCGTCCTGACTGATG
>JBBQNW010000215.1:0-3088 GCA_038330335.1 Burkholderiales bacterium
TGTTGACTGGTGTGGTTGACGGTGCTGGGTGCTGGGCGCTGGGCGAAACAGTTGGCTGCAGGTGGTTTGTGAGGATCTGAATTTGCTTAATTTAGTAGTCAAATTAAGCAAATTTTTATTCATTGATGACATATCGATAAACTTAAGCTCAGAGCGCGGTATGCATAGCGCTCTGAGCTTAGTGTCATTGCTAATGGAGGGTATTTATTCCTGATCCGTGCCTATATCCGCTGTTGGCAAGGTTTTACCTTCCGCTAACAGTTTCTTGCAGTGCGGGCAGGATTTGCCTTCGACATACCAGGGCGAAATTTGCTCACGCGGGGTGACTACGGCACGGCAGGCATAGCATTGCGTGGTGTCGGTGGCTTGTAACTGGGGATTGAGCGCGGTGCGGTAATCGAAGACAAAACAGTCGCCGTGGTAATGCGCGCCACCGACTTCTTCAAAGTATTTCAGAATGCCGCCTTCGAGCTGATACACGCTGTCATAGCCGACGTTTTGCATGTGGATGGCAGCTTTTTCGCAACGGATGCCGCCGGTGCAAAAGGTCACTACGGTCTTGTCATTCAAGACCTCGCGGTTGGCCTCGATCACTGCCGGGAACTCGGTAAACTTGCTGATGCGGTAATCGATTGTGTTATCAAAACTGCCGACATCGACTTCAAAGTCATTGCGTGTATCCACCATGACGACGGCTTTACCATTATCGTCGTGGCCCTGATCTAGCCAGCGCTTGAGCGTGTGCGCATCGACCGAGGGCGCGCGGCCGTCTTCGGGCTTAATTAGCGGCATGCGCATGGTGATGATTTCTGGCTTTAGTTTGATCAATAATTTAGTGAACGGCTGATGATCCGACAAGCTTTCTTTGGCAACCACATCGGCAAAGCGCGGGTCAGTATGCAGCCAAGCCATATAGGCATCAATCTCGTGGCGCAAACCGGCCAGAAACATATTGATCCCCTCGGGCGTGAGCAAGACTGTTCCCTTCAGATTGAGCTCTTCGCATTTGGCAATAAATTCAGGGCGTTTTTCAGCGGTGTCGCTGAACGTAATGAATTTATAGGCGGAAATATTCACGTAGGGGGTAACTTTCGCTGCGGCGCCGACTACATTGGGCGGCGAGGCGAGGGCGGAAACAGTGGCAGTCATAGATAAATTTGAGGTAAATTCGAGATGAGTTCGGAAAAAATAAGATAAGTCGTTGATTCGACAGCATTATAAGACAATTAGCCCCGATTCGATACCGTTTGAGGCCTCTGCTGGCGCGGCCTCTGGCCTGCGCAGTTTGCCGTAAGCCCTGTGAATGTCCTGGGTGGAGACTGATCAAGATGGCAACGATGGCATTGAATTTGCCCGCTAGCGTGATGTATCGGAGTGTGAAGAGTCTCGCTGTTTTTCCTTTCAACACGGTAAAATAGCGGGATGAATACTGAACTAGCTATTGAAGCAACACTGACTAACGATGCCGCTGCCATGAGTGCAGCCGCTGTCACCGTGACCGTAACTGAAGCTGCCGCCCCCCAGCCTGTACAGCCCCAATTTGTCCATCTGCGTCTGCACTCGGAATATTCGATTGTCGATGGTCTGGTGCGGATTGATGATGTGGTGAAGGCGGCAGTCAAAGACCGGCAGCCGGCTCTGGCCATGACGGACCTGGCAAATCTGTTTGGCCTGATTAAATTTTATAAAGCCGCACGTGGCAAGGGTATCAAGGCCATTGCCGGTTGTGACGTCTGGATCACCAATGACCTCGACCGCGATAAGCCAAGCCGTTTGCTGTTACTGGTAAAAAATCGTAAAGGCTATTTGCAGTTATGCGAACTACTGGCGCAGGCCTGGCTGGAAAATCAGCACCGTGGCCGTGCTGAGCTGAAGTTTGAATGGCTGCAAGCCTTATTTGAAAACGCCGAAGAGCCGGGCCTGATTGCCTTGTCCGGCGCGCATTTTGGTGATGTCGGCATCGCAATTGATAATGGCAATATCGATGCCGCCGAACGCCATGCCTTGCGCTGGGCGAGCATTTTCCCTGATCATTTTTATATTGAAATCCAGCGTGCCGGCCAGCCGAATATGGAGGCCAACATACGCCAGGCGGTGACGTTGGCACATAAGCTGGGCTTGCCGGTGGTGGCCACGCACCCGATTCAGTTCATCCACAAAGACGATTTCATGGCGCACGAAGCGCGCACCTGTATTTCTGAAGGTGAGATGCTGGCCAATGGCCGCCGCGCGCGACGCTTTAACGATCAGCAATGTTTTAAAACTCAGGCAGAGATGGTGGCCTTGTTTGCCGATTTGCCGGGAGCATTGCAAAACGCGG
This sequence comes from Burkholderiales bacterium, assembly GCA_038330335.1. Classification (GTDB taxonomy): domain Bacteria; phylum Pseudomonadota; class Gammaproteobacteria; order Burkholderiales; family Burkholderiaceae_D; genus Undibacterium. The sequence continues at coordinate 2,321 of JBBQNW010000215.1, forward strand.
TAGAAATTGCCAAACGTTGCAACCTGACTTTAGAGCTGGGCAAGCCCAAGTTGCCCGATTTCCCTACGCCGGAAGGCATGACCATCAATGATTTTCTGGTCGCCGAGGCGCAGAAAGGTCTGGAATACCGCTTAACACAGTTGTACCCGAACGAAGACAAACGCGAACAAGAGCGACCGCGTTATGAAGCGCGGTTAAAGTTTGAGACCGACACTATCGGCAATATGGGTTTCCCCGGTTACTTCCTGATTGTGGCTGATTTTATTCAGTGGGCAAAAAACAATGGGGTGCCGGTTGGCCCGGGTCGCGGTTCAGGTGCGGGGTCACTGGTGGCGTACTCGCTGCTCATTACCGATCTGGACCCCTTGCAGTACAACTTGTTGTTTGAGCGTTTTTTGAATCCTGAACGCGTTTCCATGCCCGATTTCGATATCGATTTCTGTCAGGAAGGGCGCGACCGGGTGATTCAATACGTGAAAGATCGCTACGGCAAAGAGGCGGTGTCGCAGATTGCCACTTTCGGTACCATGGCAGCCAAAGGCGCGATTCGTGACGTCGGCCGGGTGCTCGATTTTGGTTATATGTTTTGCGATGGTATCTCTAAACTGATCCCGTTTAAACCGGGTAAGCAAGTCACGATCGCCGAGGCCATCATCGAAGAGCCGCTGCTGGGCGAGCGCCAGGAAAACGAAGAAGAAGTCAAAACCCTGCTTGACCTGGCGCAGCAGGTAGAAGGCATTACTCGCAATATCGGTATGCATGCCGGCG
>JBBQNW010000216.1:0-2939 GCA_038330335.1 Burkholderiales bacterium
ACCAGTGCCAGGCGGGCGGCGGCGCGTTGCTGATTTTCAAACTGGCCACCCCATGACATGCGATAACCGGCAGGCAGCTTGATTTGCTGTGCGACCCTGGCTTTGGCTTCATCGACAAAACCGACCAGATCACGCCCACGGACATTGGCGCGTACCACCACCAGTCGCGAGGAGTTTTCGCGTTCTACCTTGACCGGGCCGCCCACCGTGCGCAGGGTGGCCAATTGATTCAGCGGCACCGAGCTACCATCGGCCACCGGCAGACGCAGTTGCTGGAATAATTCCGCTGACATCTGCAGTTGATCATTGCCACGAATTAGCAAGGGCAGACGGCGGCCTTCTTCAATCACGACACCGGCGCTGCGCCCTTCCACCAGCGTTCGCAGGTCATTTTGTATCTGTTCTACGCTAAAGCCCAGGCGTCCGGCAGCTTCGCGGTTGATATCTACTTGCAGATATTGCACCCCTTCATTTTTAATCGTCAGGACATCCTGACTGCCGCTGATGCCACCTACCAGCTTGACTACCTGATCGGCCAGCGACGCCAATATCTGGTTATTCGGGCCATAGATTTTGATCGCCAGATCGCCGCGCACACCAGACAGCATTTCGGAAGTACGCATTTCTATCGGCTGGGTAAAACTGAAATTCATCCCGGGAAATTGCGCTGTCACCTGGCGCAAGGCATCGATCAGGGCTTCTTTATCTTTGCTGCGCCATTCTGCGCGCGGCTTCAAGACCAGAAAGGTGTCGGTCTCGTTTAAGCCCATCGGGTCCAGACCCAGCTCATCAGAACCGGCACGCGCCACAATACTTTTGACATCGGGCACTTGCTGCAAAATACGTTGCTGAACTGCCATATCGAGTTTGGCGGATTCTTGCAGATTGACTGACGGCAGCTTTTCAATTTGCATGATGATGTCGCCCTCATCCAAGGTTGGCATAAAGGATTTACCGATGAAAGGGAACAGACATGCGGTAACGACCAGCGCCGCCAGCGAAATACTGATGACTTTTTTGCTGTTGTTCAGTGCCCGCGTCAGCAGGCTCAGATACATGGCTTCTAGTTTGCGCACCAGCCACGGAGCTTGGGCGTGGCCCTCTTTTAAGAAAAATGAGGACAGCACCGGGATCACCGTCAGCGACAACATCAGCGACGCTGCCAGGGCGAAAATAATCGTCAGCGCCACCGGAGAAAACAGTTTTCCCTCTAAGCCCTGCAAGGACAGCAGCGGCAGAAACACGATCATAATCACGATCATACCCGCTGTCACCGGTACCGCCACTTCACGCACCGCACGATAAATGACATGCAAACGGGGCAGGGTAGGACGTCCCGCCCCCGCTGTTGTTCCGGCTGCGGCGCCGCTATGGGCTTCGATATTTTCCACCACCACGACAGCCGCATCGACCAGCATACCAATGGCAATCGCCAGACCACCTAGCGACATCAGGTTGGCCGTCAGCCCGAATGCCTGCATCAGTAAAAAGGTCCCTAATGCTGACAACGGCAAGATACAGGCCACCACCAAAGCAGAACGTACATTGCCCAGAAACAGATACAGCAAAATCACCACTAGTACCGTGGCTTCCGCCAATGCCTTGGTGACGGTGGAGACAGCACGTTCAACCAGGTTGCCGCGATCATAAAAGGTCTTGATGGTGGTGCCTGCCGGCAGGGTTTTTTCCAACTCAAGCAGACGTGCCCGAATCTGGTTGACCACCTTTTGCGCATTGGCACCGCGCATGGCCAGCACCAGCGCCTCGACTGCTTCACCCTTGCCATCTTTGGTCACCGTACCGTAGCGCGTCATTTGCCCGATACGCACGCTGGCCACGTCGCCGATCTTGACTGCATAGCCATCACGACTTTGCAGTGCGATGGCACGCACATCATCGAGCGTGCGTATGCTGCCGTCACTGCGGATGAGCAGTGATTCTTCGCCTGAGCCAAGACGTCCGGCACCGTCGTTACGGTTATTCGCTTCCAGTGCGGCTTGCAACTGGCTTAGCGAAATTTTTCGTGCCGACAAGGCTGCGGTGTCCGGTACCACTTCAAAGCTTTTCACCAGGCCGCCTAAGGAATTGACATCGGCTACGCCGGCAATATTGCGCAATTGCGGGCGTATCGTCCATTCCAGCAAACTGCGTTTTTCCATCAGGGACAAGGGACCTTCGATGGTAAACATAAAGATTTCACCGAGCGGTGTGGTAATCGGTGCCAAGCCGCCACTGACCGAGGCAGGTAAATCCTTCAAGACATTATTGAGGCGCTCGCTCACTTGCTGGCGCGCCCAAAAGACATCGGTGCCATCCTGGAAATCAAGCGTGATGTCGGCGATTGCGTATTTCGATTGCGAACGCAAAATGACCTGTTTCGGAATGCCCAGTAATTCTTGTTCTATCGGCGCCACGATGCGCGCCTCGACTTCTTCCGGCGTCATGCCGGGGGCTTTCATGATGAGTTTCACCTGGGTGCTGGAGACATCCGGAAAAGCATCAATCGGTAAATTAGTAAAGGCATCAATGCCAGCACCTATCATCAGTACCGTGACGACGATGAGCAGCAGGCGCTGGGCCAGAGAGAAAGCGATCAGGCGAGATAACATTATTTGCCCCCGGCCTGAGTGTTCTGGGTGTTCCGGGTGTTCGGAGTATTCGCGGAACTAGCACTGCTCGCTTTTGCCGATGTCGATGTTGGTGCTGATGCTGAAGCTGATGTTGGTGCCGGCTTGGCGGCCGGCGTTTCTTCCGCGCCCAGACCTATCCATGCGCCTTTGATGGCGACGATGCCGGTCACCGCGACATCCTGTCCTTCATTGTATTTGCCACTGACAGATTCTTTATTGGTGCTGACTGGATCCAAGTGCTCCTTGACAGCATCAATTACTTGCTCAGTTTTTACTAAGACATAAGCGTGCAGGCCATTGATTACCATA
>JBBQNW010000217.1:0-2937 GCA_038330335.1 Burkholderiales bacterium
TGGCGGGCCAGGTGAATCAGGGTTTCGGGCGAGTTGGCGCTGGCGCGTGCCGGTGGCGACCCTTGCCAGCTTTGCAGTTTGCCATGCACCGTGCGGCTCATGTTCCAGAGTGCCATGTCGCCGCCGCGCGTGAGTATGCGCAGGCTATCGTGCTCCATCAGGGCTTCGGGTTCCTGCGGTATGCCGCGTTTTTCCAGGTAGGAAGGGGCGGCATATAAACCCATAGAGAATACGGCCAGGCGGCGCGCTGCCAGTGTGGCGTCATCGGCCAGATCACCGATGCGGATGGCGACATCAAAATTTTCACCGATTAAATCAACCCGCCGGGCTGACAGATCAAGCTCTAGTGAGATAGCCGGGTAACTGGTGATAAAGTCGGCGAGTAACTGACTGAGCATGTCGTTGGCGAAGTCATTCGGCATCGAGACGCGCAGGCGACCGCTGGGTTCGATCTGACGGTGCTGCGCCAGCGCGATGGTCGATTCGACTTCGGCCGTGAGTTGGTGCGCATGCAGCAATACGGCGTGACCAAAATCAGTCACGCTGAGTTTGCGTGTGGTGCGCAATAACAGGCGCTCGCCCAGTTCGGCTTCCAGCCCGGTAATACGGCGCGACAAGGTGGATTTTGGCAGGCCCAGGCGCTCGGCTGCACGGCTAAAACTACCCTCATCGACGACGCGGGCAAATAGCAGTAAATCATTGGCTTCGAGGTGCATAGAGTGTCTCTGGTGTGGAGGTCGGTATGGCGGCGTAGTTGAAAACTTGTATCGGGCGCGGCGTGCACTATCCTGCTCATAAGCTGGCAGCGCACATGACTGACCCTGTCATTGGCTCTGGCCACGCTTGGTAAGGCCGCGGTGCATGTGTATTGTTCCATTGATGGGATAATTATATCCAAATTATGGTCTTCTGTATTGTTTTCGGAACAGGTAAACTGACTCCACTGCTTTGAGGTCTGGACAGTCCAGCACACACCAGCACAGATAAGCACAAATAAGCACAAACCAGCACCAACCAGCACCAACCAGCACAAACCAGCACCAACACATATACAAGGATCACCCCATGAACATTTTACAAATTAATTCCAGCGTCCGCGCTGATGCTTCCCACTCCACCCGCCTGGCTAACGAGTTGGTGCAACGCTTACTGTCGGAAGCGCCGGCGGCCAATGTCAAGGTAAGGGATCTGAGCCTTAGCCCGCAGCCTATGCTCGATGGCAGCGCTCTGGCGGCGATTTTTACCCCGGCAGAGCAACGCACAGCGCAGCAAGCTGCCCGTGTGGCACTCGATGACGCCCTGATTGCAGAAATGCAAGCCAGCGACACGATCGTATTGGCGGTGCCTATGTATAACTTTGGTGTGTCGGTGCAATTGAAGAACTGGATCGATGCGATTTCTCGTGCCGGCGTGACTTTCCGTTACACAGAAACCGGCCCCGAAGGCTTGCTGAAGGGCAAAAAAGTCTATGTGGTGCTGACCCGCGGCGGTCTGTACCGGAATACGCCAAATGATACGCAGACCCCCTATTTACAAACTTTTCTAGGATTTTTGGGCATCACCGATGTGCAGTTTGTATTTGCCGAAGGCCTGGCAATGGGCCCAGATGCCGAGCAAGCCGCCTTTGCTTCCGCCAGTGCCCAGATGGCAGAGCTGATCGCCGCATAAACAACAGCCGCACTGCGCCGCTATCGGGCGGGGCAGACTGAACGCATAGCACAGCAGCATCGGCAAATACCCATACGTATTGATCGATAAAGGAATTCATCATGACTTCATATATGCCTACTACCGAACTGGTGCGCCAGCCTCGCACGGTGGAGCAATTAATCACCGGCCAGGCCACCTCGGATGGTGACGGCGTCAAGCTGACGCGGGTGCTTACTCCGGCTTTGCAAACCCGGCTTGATCCGTATCTGATGCTCGATGCTTTTGGTACCGATAATGCGCAAGATTATAACGGCGGTTTTCCCGACCATCCGCATCGCGGCTTTGAAACCATTACCTATATGCTGGCAGGGCGCATGCGCCATAAAGACAGTGCCGGCAATGAGGGCTTGCTGCAAAACGGCGGGGTGCAATGGATGACGGCCGGTCGTGGCGTGATTCATTCTGAATTGCCGGAGCAGGAACAAGGGCGCATGGAAGGTTTTCAGTTGTGGCTGAATTTGAGCGCCAGGGACAAGATGATCGCGCCGTGGTATCAGGATATCCAGAGTGATGCGATACCGCAATTTACCACTGCTCAGGGCGCCACCGTGCGGGTGATTGCCGGTACCAGCCATGGCGTGGCAGGTGCCATGCAGCGCACGGTAACCGAGCCCGTGTATCTTGATCTGCATCTGGAAGATGGTGCCGTTTTTTCACAAGGCATGGCCGCTTCCATGAATGCCTTTGTGTATGTGTATCGCGGTGAGTTGCAGATTGGCGATAAGGCAGTGCCGCAACAACGCATGGCAATTTTACGCAATGACGCCGGTAGCGATGGCGTGAGCTTGCGTGCCAACGGTGCCAGCCGTGCCTTGCTGATTGCGGGTCAGCCTTTGCGCGAGCCGATTGTGCAATACGGCCCGTTTGTGATGAATACTCAGGCTGAAATTTTTCAGGCAATCCATGATTTCCGCGCCGGAAGCTTGGCCGCCTGAGGGGTTTTTACTACTGATTTTTATCGATGAAAAAATGAATAGTTCGTTCAATTTATATCGTCGTTCCTTGCTACTGCATTAGTTAATCCATCCATCCATCAATCGAACAAACAAAGAAAGCGCATCATGAAAACCTTAGAACAATACGGCCCGCTGGCTGGCCGCATCCTCATCGCTTTCTTTGTTTGTTCGATTGATGGATGGATGGATTAACTAATGCAGTAGCAAGGAACGACGATATAAATTGAACGAACTATTCATTTTTTCATCGATAAAAATCAGTAGTAAAAAC
>JBBQNW010000218.1:0-2830 GCA_038330335.1 Burkholderiales bacterium
GCCAGGGTTTCACGCGATTTGGAACAGCGCGGATTATGGTAAATAACGATCATCTTGTCGGCTCTGGTCAGAAAAATGGATTTATAAAAAACGCTCGCCAATGCCAAATAGCACCAGCGTACCTAATAGCGCAAATAAGCCAGCAGCGATCCAGCGTACCAGTTTGAAAGGGAAATTAGGTGCCGCAATTTTTCCTAAAAATACCGCGGGTACGTCGGCGATCATCATGCCTAGCGTGGTGCCGGCAATCACCAGTGTTAAGTCGCTATATTTGGCGGCCAGTGCAATGGTTGCCAACTGGGTTTTGTCGCCGATCTCTGCCAGAAAAAAAGTTACGCAGGTGAGTAAAAAGACCCCGTAGCGACCTTCGCTGAGCCCTTCATCACCCATTTCATCCGGTTTCAGGGTCCAGGCTGCAATTCCGAGAAATGATAGACCCAAGGCCCAGCGCAGTAAATCGGAAGAGACATGCGCCACCACCCATTGGCCTAGCAAGCCGGCCAGGGCATGGTTGGCCAGTGTGGCGACCAGAATGCCGAGCACAATCGGTAGCGGTTTTTTATAGCGTGCGGCCAGCAATAAGGCGAGCAACTGGGTTTTGTCGCCAATTTCACCAACGGCAACAGCAAGAGTAGAGACGAGGAAGGCTTCCATGATTATCTGCGGGACGGGGCGAATCGACGATGATACACACGCCTTCCGCCCCATCCCTGGTTGCTGAAAACGCATATATCAAAAGTCTTGCCAAATCAAAATCAGGTTTAAGTGCTGTTTAGTGACACCTGGTGACACTCAGTGACAATTCGGTGTGATCCATTTCTGCGACTGAATATCGTAGAACGCACCTGCAAAACATGTCAGCACTACTCTCTCTGATATTGATCAAACGCACCACAGCCGGATGGCCAAGTATGTTGATGCGTTTCTTTCAGCTGGCTGAAAGAGGCTACTCCCTAGTGAATATAGCCGGCAATTATACTGCATTGCCCGCTTGCCCTTGATTTTTTGCTGAGGTGATCGATACTGGAAAATGGATACTGAGTGTATCGGCAGTGAATCTCGTGAGACGAGTTGTGTTCTGACCGGCTTGAACTTTTGCTTGTATTTTTGCTTGCATTACTTTTTATATAAGAAGGAGGGCAACATGACTATTCGTATCACCACCACCCCGGTGATTACGCCGGCAGCGGCAATTTCCACCGGAAAATTCTCAGAGAAAGAGGCTGCGGCGGACAAAAAAATCAGGGCCAGCGCGGCGCCGGTGCCCTCGCCGATGCCCGCGACAGTGCGCCTGAACACGGTGGCTACGGCCGAGGTGACATACGCTGATCCACGGCTGCATAAGCCCGGCCCGGCGTCCGATCTGAATGCCATACTGGAAGAATCTGATCGCAAGGCGCAAGACATTCTGAATCTGATCCGGCCCCTGATAGACCAGCAGGGATTGCAATGGAGTAAAGTGGTCAGCGGTGAGCAAAAGCTGACTGCCGATCCTGAAGCGATTATCGCAGCGAAAGCAGCGATTGCGCCGGATGGCGAATTTGGTGTGCAAAAAACTGCCGACCATATACTGAGTTTTGCCAAAACCGCGTTAGGCAACGACCCTGCCAGGCTGGAGCAGATACGCGCAGCGGTGGAACAGGGGTTTGAGGCAGCGGCCGATTTTCTGGGAGGGAAATTACCCGAGATCAGCCAGCAAACCCTGGCCGCGCTACACACTGAGTTTGACCACTGGCAGGCGGATGGGATGCCGGCGGGTGAGGCGGTGACGCTGGCGCCGCCGGCCAGCTTAGCCGTCGACAATAGCGGAATAAATACTCGGCGATGATGGTCGATGAGAGGCAATGAGAGACGATGATAGATGATGATGATGATGGATGGTGATAATCAATCCGCGGCGATGATAGGCGCATGATCAGCTTCGCATGCCGCGCAGCGTAATTTAACCGGCGCGCTTTCTTTTATTGTGTATTCCGCGACTTCAGCGATCAGTTTCTGATTCCGATATGCCAACTATTCCAAGGAATTTGCCTCAGCCTGATCCCTTTACCGTCTGTGTTAGTGGCGCGTGGCCGGCGTTGGCGATCAGACTATAATCGCTTAAAAATTCTTTAAGGCAATAATTTTTTATAATAATTGCTTATAATGATTGCTTATAATGCGGGCCTGGTTGGTATCTGTCTACAGCAATTGAGCTTGCCGTGTATAAGCCCTGAGGTATGAGGTAGTTCACAAAAAGGATGTTGATGTCTACGCTAAGATCGGTAAGTTTGCTCTCTGTCAGCGCCTTGCTTTCCCTGCAAATTTGTTCTGCTGCCGTGGCAGAACCGAACCGCTTACAAAAAATCATAGAGGCGAAGGAAATCCGCGTCTGCATCTGGCCAGATTATTACGGCATCACTTTCCGCAACCCCAAAACCAGAAATCTGAGCGGAATTGACATCGATCTTTCTGCTGAACTGGCCAAAGATCTTGCTGTTGAGCTTAAATATGTGGACAGCTCATTTCCTCAGCTCACCGACAAGCTGCTTTCCAACCAATGTGATATTGCGATGCATGCGGTCGGAATCACGCCGGCACGCCTGGCCAAACTGGAATTTACCCAGCCCTATCTGCGTAGCGATATTTATGCGATCACCAACAAATCCGGCAGCGCTGTGACGTCATGGGACGAACTGGATAAGCCTGGCCATGTCATCGTGGTACAGGCTGGCACCGTCATGGAGCCCGTGATGCAGCAATCCTTAAAGCAAGCCAGGCTGCTTATTGTGAAGCCGCCGATGACCCGGGAGCAGGAAGTGGAGTCTGGCCGTGCCGATGCCTTCATGAC
>JBBQNW010000219.1:0-2757 GCA_038330335.1 Burkholderiales bacterium
ACCGGAAAGGTAATATCCGGAAACTGATCGACCCGCAGGCGCTGGTAAGAAAACAAGCCCAGCACGACAAACGCCACCATCATCATGGTCGCCAGCACCGGGTTGCCTATACTGATTCGCGTGAACCACATGGCTTAGCCCTTCGCCGCAGGCTGAGCCAACTTCACCGGCATGCCGACCCGCAGGTTGCCCAGATTCGTTATGACCACCTGATCACCCCTGGCCACACCCGACAAGACCTCGACGACGGTATTACTGCCCGGGCCGCTGCTGTTTGCATAGACATTGCTGTCGCCCTGCATGCCCGGGTTGATAAATTTTTTCTGCAATAGCTTGCCGGTAATGACGTAAACAAAACCCTTGCCGTCTTCGTAGCGCAAAGCGGTTTGCGGGATGCTGAGCACAGCATTTTTTTGCGCAACGACCAGCCGCGCCTCGGCGAACATACCGGCGCGTAGCTGTGCATTTGCTTGCGTTTGGCCTGAAACCGCGGCTGAAACGGGGGCTAAAACAGGGGCTAAAACAGGGACTGGCGCTGGGGCGGGTGCCTGAGCAGCAGGGTTAGCGATCTGTATATACGCCATGATAGAACGCGATCCTGCCGTGGTAGCGGGATTGATCCGGCCAACCTTACCCACGACGGCATTGGCACCGGCATCGGTAATACCTTCGATCTGTATCTGTACCTGCTGGCCGATATGAATGCTGGCGATATCCTGGGTCGGCACCGGCGCTTCCATTTCCAGAGTACGTAAATCAACGACGTCGAATAACTTATTGTCAGGAGAAATTTTTTCACCCGGCTGCACGCTGCGGCTACTGATGAACCCTGTCATGGGCGCACGGATCACCGTGTCGGCCAGGGCTTTTTGCGACACTGCCAATGCCGCTTTGGCACTGTCAAGATTGGCCGCAGCGATCAGATATTGATTGTTACCGTTGTCAAAAGCATTTTTTGAAATGAAATTTTTGTCCAGCAAGGCTTTATTATTGTCACGTGTCTGACGCGCAATATCCAACTGCCCTTGCGCCGCAGCGACGCTACCGCGCGCCTGTAATAGCCGTGACTCAAAATCAGCGGTGTTCATCTTCACCAGCACCTGACCGAGCTGCACCGCCTCGCCTTCACGCACCAGCACTTCGCTGACATCGCCGGCAAGCTTGGCCTTTACCACCGCCTGGTTATAGGCACGCAGAGCACCGGATAAAACCAAGACCTTCCTGATCTCGCCAGCGTTTACCGTGACCACATCGCCCGGTAAAAATTCGATAACTTGAGATGTGGCGGCCGCTGCCGCGGTAGCAGAGGCAGCAAGCGCGGCGGCGGATTTTTTCTTCATCACAACGATACCGGCAACAACGAGAACGACGATAACGGCAACCAACCAGAATCCACGACGCTTGAGCATGCTATTCCATTCTAAAAAAAGCCCGATTTTTCGGGCTGACAGGTTATTCGGGCGACGCCATGCTGATGCTGATGCTAGTTTGGCACTGGCCCTTTAATCAGCAAACCATGTGCTGCCATTTCTATATATTGTTCCAGATAGGCATCAAGCTTATCCGGATCGATCTGACAGACACCCTGCGAATGCTTCCACACCATCATCATGATGATGGGCGCAATCAAAATGCGCGGGGCGATTTCAAGATCAAGCGGACGGATTTCACCGCGTGCGATACCACGCTCTAACATAGTGGTGACTAATTTGTCGCCGCGGTCTATCACTTCTTCCTGGTAAAAACGCGCCAATTCAGGAAAATTACCGGCTTCCGCGATCATCAGCTTGGTCAAGCCGGACAATTTGGTATTGCCTATTTTTTCCCACCAGGTGGTCATCAACAAACGCAGTAATTCTTCGCTGGTACCGGTAAACTGGCCAATCAGCCCTTCCGCTTCCCCGATCATGGGCACCACGGTTTCGCGCACCATTGTTTTAAACAGTTCTTCTTTACTGCAAAAATACAGATACAAAGTGCCTTTCGATACACCCGCCGCGCGCGCGACGTCATCCAGACGCGTCGCTGCAAAGCCGCGCTCGACAAACAGATCAAGTGCAGCCGCCAGTAATTCTTGCGGACGGGCATCCTTGCGGCGTTCCCAACGGGGTTTAAATGGACAGATCATTTAGCGACAGACAATTAACTTACTCGTGAGTCAGTAATATAGTCATCTATCCGGAACACGTCAAGCAAGACCCCGGCGCCAACCGCTGTCCGAGATACTGACAAAACCAGGTAATCGGCGCGAGCTATTTGCGATGAAACAACAGAATCCGGGTGTAGATGGCTGAAATATCGCGCCTACGCTAGCGATAAAGCAGCGAACCAGGCGCAGGTATCAGCGCAACCGGCGGGAGGCGCGGACGGCTCAGTTCCAGCGACGTCACGTCACCTCCACTTTCTTCCCGCTAATTAATGCTTGAGCGAACAAGTGATGAACACTTTGCTATGCCGGAATACGGCGGAAGATGCTGATACCACCCGACAAAGCTGGCCAGTCCGGTAAAATGCGCCGATGAGTCAACATTTGAATACCCACATCTCCTGCCGCCCGCACTGCGCCGCCTGCTGTATCGCCCCGTCAATTAGCAGCCCGATTCCCGGTATGCCTGGCGGCAAGCCGGCAGGTGTGCCTTGCGTGCAATTGATGGACGATTTGCGTTGTGCTATTTTTGGCCAGCCCGGTCGTCCGGCCGTATGCTCTGGCTTGCAGCCCTCAGAAGACATGTGTGGCAATGACAGAACCTATGCGAT
>JBBQNW010000220.1:0-2750 GCA_038330335.1 Burkholderiales bacterium
AAAATGCAATTTACTGTGATTCAGGACGGGTATGAAGCGATGCCGGTGAGCCTGAATCAGCCGGGCATGCATAACGTGCAAAACGCCTGCGCGGCGATTGCCATTGCCCGAGAAATCGGGGTGGCCGACGCGTCCACTCAAAAAGCCTTAAGTGAGTTTAATGGCGTTGGTCGCCGCTTCACCCGCTACGGCGAAATCGCCCTGCCGCAACAAGGCAGCTTTGCTTTGGTTGACGATTATGGTCATCATCCGGTAGAAATGGCGGCGACCTTGGCGGCCGCACGCGGTGCTTATCCGGGGCGTCGTCTGGTGTTGGCTTTTCAGCCGCACCGGTACACCCGCACCCGTGATTTATTCGAAGACTTTGTGCGCGTGATTTCTACCGCCGATGCGGTATTCCTGGCAGAAGTGTATGCCGCCGGTGAAGCGCCTATTGTTGCTGCCGACGGGCGTGCACTGGCACGTGCCCTGCGGGTGGTCGGTAAGGTCGAGCCGGTATTTGTAGAAGACATTAAAGACATGCCCGAGAGTTTGTTGCACGCACTGAAAGACGGCGATGTACTCATAGTCATGGGCGCCGGTTCTATTAGCGCCGTGCCGCCAATACTGGCGCAGACAGAGTAGCGGTGGCTGGCAATAACGCTGCATCAGTCAGCACAAATATAAGTAAACAGTCAACAAAGAGAATAAGCGAATCATGAGCGAAACAAAAATGACAAAACTGGGCAAAGTAGGTGTGCTATTTGGCGGACGTTCGGCGGAACGTGAAGTGTCCATTTTGTCCGGCAGCGGCGTGCTGGCGGCCTTGAAGAAGCAAGGCGTGGATGCGTATGGTTTCGATCCTGCCGAGCGTAGCCTGGCAGAACTGGCCGCTGAAAAATTCGACCGCGTGTTTATCGCCTTACATGGCCGCTACGGTGAAGACGGTAGTTTGCAAGGGGTGCTGGAGCAATTGGGGATTGCCTATACCGGTAGCGGTGTGATGGCGTCATCAATCGCCATGGACAAGATTTTTACCAAGAAAATCTGGCAGAGCCATCAGCTCAGTACGCCAGATTATGCCGTGCTGACCCCCGACACTGAGTTAAGCAGTGTGGCGGCGCAGTTGGGTTTACCGTTGATTATTAAGCCGCCGCACGAAGGTTCGACGATCGGCATTACCAAGGTCAATGTCGCATCGGACATCAACGACGCCTATGCGTTAGCGGCGCGGTTTGATGATGAGGTGCTGGCGGAAGAATTTATTCAGGGCCGTGAATTGACGGTGGCGGTATTGGGTGCTGGCGCACAAGCCTACGCGCTGCCCTTAGTTGAGATCATTGCGCCTGAAGGCAATTACGATTATCAGAATAAATATTTTACCGACGATACGCAGTACCTGTGTCCGGCGCCGTTAGATGCGGCGTTAACTGAAAAAATTCAGCGCATGTGTGTGGAGGCTTACCGCGCGATTAATTGTGAGGGATGGGCCCGAGTCGATGTACTGTTGCGCGCCTCTGATAATCAGCCTTTTCTGATTGAAATTAACACCTCGCCGGGCATGACCGGGCATTCTTTGGTGCCGATGGCGGCGCGTGCTGCGGGGATGAGTTATGAAGAGGTGTGTATCGAAATTTTGCAATCGGCTCGCTTAAAGATAAAGCCTGATACGCAAAAGGAAAGTAGCTAAACACTATGTGGCAAGACATCAAAATGTTGAACGCAATAACGAATGTGTTAGTCGGCATTCTGTTACTGGCATTGCTGATGTCCGGTGTATGGTGGGTGATCCAGCGTCCGATGTTTACCTTAAAGCTGATCCGGGTCGAGGGTGTGGAAAATCAGGTATTGCGGCATGTGAATGTGCTGACCGTGAGAGATGCGGCCTTACCGAAAATCAAAGGTAATTTTTTTACCACCAATCTCGATTCGGTCCGGAGCGCTTTTGAAGCCGTACCCTGGGTGCACAAGGCCAGTGTGCAAAGAGAGTGGCCGAACAAGCTGATCGTGACATTGGAAGAGCATCAGCCGCTGGGCACATGGGACGATGATGGCCGTCTGATGTCCGTGAAGGGGGATATTTTTACTGCCAATCTGGCGGAAGCGGAAGAGGATGCTGATTTGATTTTGTTCTCCGGCCCGGAAGGCAGTGAAAAAGAAGTGCTGGCGCGTTACATAGATTTTAAGCAGTGGTTTTCCAAAATCAGCCTGGCACCAGAGGCGGTGCAATATTCCAGCCGGTATGCCTGGAGTGTCAAGCTGAACAATGGAATGAAAGTGGAGTTAGGACGAGTGCAGGATGAGCTCAGCTTGAAGCAACGTGTGGATCAGTTATTGACGGTGTATCCCCAGTTAGTCGCAAGTTTGCAAGATAGTATTGAGAGTGTGGATATGCGGTATCCGAACGGGCTGGCACTGAAATCGAGCCACAGCACGGTCGGATTGAAAAGCAAACTAAAGTAAGCGGAATGACATGACAAAAGATGCAAAAAACCTGATTGTCGGACTCGACATCGGTACTTCAAAAATTGTAGCCGTCGTGGCGGAAGTGATGCCTGACGGCCGGCATGAAGTGATCGGTCTTGGCCAGCATGAATCCAAAGGCTTGAAAAAAGGCGTGGTCGTCAATATTGAAGCGACGGTGGAGTCCATCCGGCGCGCCCTGGAAGAAGCTGAATTAATGGCGGACTGCAAAATCAGGCATGTGTATACCGGGATTGCCGGCAGCCATATCCGTAGTTTTAATTCCAGCGGCATGGTAGCCATCAAGG